>DASTJX010000234.1:0-2660 GCA_035716265.1 Nitrospira sp. | reverse complement strand
GCCAACGGGATTGGTGACGGTCCGGTTCGACGCGTTGCCGGACGGCCTGATCCAAACCTGCGTCTCGGATACGGGGTGTGGCATCCCGCCCGATCATCTGGATCGGGTGTTCCATGAGTTCTCAAAGGTGCCTTCTACGATGCCGACGTCACAGGGCGCCCAACTTGGCCTGTTCATCACTAAGAGCTTCATCACGATGCATAAGGGAGAGATCAGGGTTGAGAGCGAACTAGGCATCGGCTCGCGCTTCTTCTTTACCATGCCGGCTGTGGCACCAGGGGCAGGTGGCATCTCGCCCGAAATCGTCTCTCCCGGCTCAAGCGCGAAGACTGCCTAGGCTCGGCGAGGGGAAGCCTCGTATATGCTTTGTCGGAGACATTCGACGTGTTGACGCCCGGGACTTTTCAGTCATCTGCTGAAAGGAACGAACCATGCGCGCTCGGATACTGATCGTCGATGACGATCCGGATATTGTCCTGGCATTGGAGAACCGCGTCACCTGGATGGGACACGAGCCTTTGACGGCCGCCAACGGTAAGGAGGCCATGCGCCTCATTCAAAGCGAACAGCCCGATCTTGTGCTCTTGGACATTCAGCTTCCGGTCTTTTCGGGCCTTGAGATCCTTCAGCAAATGCACGACTCAGTCCAAAAACCTTCGCCTCCTGAGACAGCCGGCTCTGCAATGCCACCGACCGTCATGTTGACCGCCTTCGGCACCATCGAGTTGGCCGTCAAGGCGATGCAATTGGGTGCGGTGGATTTCATCACCAAACCGTTTACCGGTGATCACATCACGGTCGTCATCAACAAGGCCTTGGATGCGATTGCCTTGCGCCGGCAGGTGGGCGTCCTCAAACAGGAGTTGGAGGCCCGCTATGGTCCCATCGTGGGCAGCAATGCGAAATTTACGGCTCAGCTTGCGTTGGCTGAACAAGCCGCCGCTTCCAACGTCACCGTGCTTATCCTGGGAGAGACAGGCACAGGCAAGGAGGTTGTGGCACGCGCCATCCATGGATGGAGCCCTCGGAAGCACAAACCGTTCGTCGCCGTAAACTGTGCGGCCATTCCGAAGGACCTGCTCGAAAATGAGCTGTTCGGCCATGAAAAGGGCGCGTTCACGGGAGCGATAAAGCGGGAACCAGGGAAAATAGAAATCGCAGAGGGCGGGACCGTCTTTTTGGATGAAATCGGGGACATGTCGCTGTCCTTACAGAGCCACCTGTTGCGCGTCCTACAGGATCAAACGTTTTATCGAGTAGGCGGCACACAATCGGTTCATACTGACGTGCGGTTCATCGCTGCAACGAATAGGGACTTGAAGCAGGCCATTCGACAGGGGACCTTCAGGGAAGACCTCTTTTATCGGCTCGCGGTCATTTCCGTCACTCTCCCGCCGCTTCGAGACCGCATCGACGACATCCCGGCTCTAGCAGGATATTTCCTCAAAAGAGCGGTGAAATTGGGCCTCAGTAAACAGTGCAACATGAGCGATGCCGCGCTGCACACACTGGCCCAGTACCGCTGGCCCGGCAACATCCGCGAATTGGAAAATGTGCTGACCCGCGCGTATATCCTGTCTCCAGGAAAGACAATCGAACCTGAACACTTATGTCTTTCGGAATCGGTGATTGCCGGCGACCCAATCGAAACGCAGCCGCTTCAACATCAGCCAATTGCCGGAAACGGTTATCATGCAATGATGGAAGCCCACAGCCGTTGGGTACTCGAGGAAGCGTTGAAGAAAAACGACTGGAATCAGACCAGGGCAGCTGAAGCGTTGGGCCTTCAGCGAACCTACTTCACGAAGCTGCTTCGTCAAAAACAAATTCCCGGCCGGCAGCCCAAACCTGCATCACCGTCGTCTTCGTCACAAGCTGACGTGGGGCAGTGACCGGCGCCGGCCTTCCTCCGTGGACAGAGCGATCCTTCCTCGGGTAAAATTGTGCACTTCGCAGGGCCAGCTCCTTCGACGTGGCGGTGTAGCTCAGTTGGCAGAGCAGCGGACTCATAAGCCGCGGGTCACCCGTTCGATCCGGGTCACCGCCACCAAAAACTCTCAGCGGTTCCGTACCTTATGAGTCGGCTGTTCATTGGCTCTCTCTCGCCTCTCTCGATTTTCCGGTTCCAGGTCCAAGCTTTAGAAATTCCTCTGTACGCAAGGATCTAAGGCAAGAACGGCTTTCCGGAAAGCCTCGAACAGTCGCCCAATCTGACTGCTGAGAAGATGCGGGTGATCATTAATGGTGTAGTTGGCGGATGGTTGTCCTTTGTCCTTGTATGCCGGCGCTACTACTGCTGTTGGAACGTCACACACTGGGTGTGCCCATTAAGGAGGAATTTCAGCAGCTCATCAGCGAAGGCGTTCAGACGGTGGGCCTTGAGACAATGGAGGGCATCAAGAGCCGGATATATGAGGGAATCGTTCAGCAAGATGAGAAAGACACGGGAAATGGCCATCATTGACTTCGCCCCTGATGCTCCAGCTACCACGTGCAGCCCCATCTCCTCGGCAAAGCTCTTGAACACTGTGTCGGCTGGAGCCAAGGAAGTTCTAACCCGCAGCTCCTTTCACAGACTCTGACGCCAAAGGATCGGATTGCTCCGCACCGGCCTCTCGCGATACTGCGGCCTAATCTCTCGCATTCCTCGGCGCTTGGCC
>DASTJX010000233.1:0-7366 GCA_035716265.1 Nitrospira sp. | reverse complement strand
AACAATGGCCTGAAGCGGTCGTTGGGGAGATGCTTCGGTATTTTCTGTTATCCACTCATTATCGGGGTCCTTTGGATTTTTCCGATCAAGCCCTGCAGGAAGCTAAGAGCGCTCTCGACGGTTTTTATGACTTGTTCAAGCGCCTCGAAGAAGGCCAACAGAGTACAATCCAGGACGAGGAGGCGAGAGCAATCATTGACCGTGTCAGACTGGCCTATCGCCAGAAACTTGATGATGACCTCAATTCCCCTATGGCGCTTGCGGTGCTACAGAACTTGAAGAGCAATATTAACAAACTGCTTGAACGCTGGCCTTCGATCGAAACACGCAAGCTGACACGTGCTGCATTTAAGGAATTCGGAGCCGTCTTCGGATTGTTTCAATTGGAGACCCACCAGTGGCAATTTAATCCGGCAAACGCAGCAGCGCAGGACGTGGTCAGCGTTTCAGAGCATGTGTCGGTTGGTATTCGAGATGCAGCTAGCGTAGAGAAGATTCCTAAATTATCTGATGCCGAGATAGAGTCGAAAATTGCCGAGCGACTACAGGCAAAGGGGAAAAAGGACTTCGCCAAAGCAGATGAAATCAGGAAATCCCTCGCGGCCCAGGGCATCATCGTCGAGGACAGGCCCGACGGCACCAGTCGCTGGAAACGCTGATCAGCCTGAGCTTCTGTACGGGCTCCATGCTGTCCGTGAAGCCTTGCGAGCGGGGACCCGTCCGCTCCAGCGTCTTCTCGTGCTGCGAACCGACCGCCAATTTGCCGATCTGGTCCAGCAAGCCAGAAGCCAGCACATTCCGGTTCATCTTGAGCCGCCAGCCGCTTTGGACCGGTTAGTCCCGGACCAGAGGCATCAAGGCATCGTTGCCGTCGTCGCGGCGAAGGCCTACTGCAGCACCGATGAGATTCTCGAGCATGCTCGCCGCCTTGAGGAGCCGCCGTTTCTTGTCATCCTCGACGGGGTTGAGGATCCTCACAATCTCGGTGCGGTGTTGCGGACTGCCGAGGCGGCTGGCGTCCACGGCATCTTCATCCCCGAACGCCGGGCGGTGGGGTTAACCCCGGTTGTGGCAAAAGTGTCGGCCGGAGCCTTGGACCACATGCGGGTGGGCCGTGTCGTCAATCTATCCAGGCTGATTGAAGCGCTGAAAGAGAACGGCGTCTGGGTGTATGGCGTGGAACCTTCTGCCCCGGCCGATATCACCACCGTCGACATGACCGGGCCAGTCGCCTTTGTTTTTGGCGGAGAAGGGGGCGGCATCCGGCATGGCGTCTTGCAGGAATGCGATGGTCGCGTTCGCATCCCGATGAAGGGAAAGGTGGAATCCCTCAACGTGTCCGCCGCCGTTGCCGTGACGCTTTTTGAAGGTGTGCGGCAGCGAAGTGCTACGGCGCCCACCCAGCGGCCTATCGAACCCGGATGATGTTGCCCTGAATGGCTGTTTTAAGGAGCTGCGCGGTATTGGACACGCGCATTTTCTTCATCATGTTGGCGCGATGGGCTTCCACGGTTTTTACGCTGATTTTGAGCCGTTGACCGATTTCCTTATTCTTGAATCCGGCCCAGATCAGCTCCAAAATTTCCTGCTCACGGCTCGTTAACGACTCCGGTCTCTTTTTTCGCGGCGGAGGTGAGAGATCGGCCAAAGACGTCCGGGACCTCATTTTCGCAATGCGTGCCATGTTTCATGTTCTCCTTTGATCGTAGATCCATTACGCTATACTGCAGCCAGGGGCGCCGCATCCGGAGAACGTTCGCTGCGTGCAGGCGAAATTATAGAAAGTCCTCTAAGTCATGTAAACCAATGTACAATGGCCCTAGTACAAGTACGTATTCAATCATTGCACGTACGGATTCCTCGTTACGTGCAAGTTCAGCGCGTGCGTCATGACTGACGGAATAGTTTATCTCATTGCAGCGGGACTCGGCGCGCTCATCGGCAGCTTCCTCAACGTCTGCATTCATCGGCTGCCCCGGTACGAATCCGTCGTGTGGCCCGGTTCTCACTGCCCATCCTGCGGAACGACCATCGAGTATTACGATAACATTCCCCTGTTCAGCTATCTCTGGCTCTTGGGACGTTGCCGAACCTGCCGAAGCTCCATTTCCATGCGGTATCCCGTAGTGGAGGTGGCCAATGCTGCCGGGTATGTGATGATTCTCGCGACATTCGGCTTAACCTGGACGACGGTTCTGTACTCGGCCCTGTTCTCCGCATTGCTGGTAGTGACTGGAACTGATCTGACTCACAGAATCATTCCGAATGTGGTGACCGTTCCCGGAATCGTGCTCGGCCTGCTTGGCGCTGCCACGGTGCTGCCCGTTGGTTTGGTGAACGCCTTGCTGGGGGTGGCGATCGGGGGGGGAATTCTCTGGGCCTTGGCCTGGGCCAGTCCATACCTATTTGGCAAGGAAGGGATGGGCGGCGGTGACATCAAGCTGCTCGCCATGATCGGCGCATTCTTGGGCTGGAAACCGGCGCTCTTGACGATTATGGTCGGATCCTTGTCTGGTTCTCTGATCGGCCTGAGCCTGATCGGCCTTGGATTGATGAAACGCGATGAATATATTCCTTTCGGCCCTTTCCTCGTATTCGGTGCGCTTGTCTCCATGTTTTTTGCCCAGCCATTGCTCGAGTGGTATCAGACCCTGCTGACTCCTTCCGGATAGCCGATCCAAAACCCTGTCAGCCTCGCTGAGCGTTTTGCGGCCGGGTGTGCGTGACCGGTTTGTATCTGTTCATCTCCTACCTGTATCCAAACTCGCGGCGATTCTCATTGCATCTTTCGAGGGTTCTCCGAGACAAGTTCACTGAACTGCATGAGATCTCCTGTAGACTTGCTGCCCGAGTGGCTGCAGCACATGTGCGGCACAAGTCTTGGAATGAGGAATTCGAAATAACGGAGCCTGGAATGAGTCCATGGAAGTGTGGAACCGTCGCACGACTCTCAGCGCCGTCGGGGAGGAGTCTCCTCGAACTCGTCGTCGTGTTGACGATTGTGGGAATCGTGGCATCCATGGCGGGACCGGCGTTCCAGTCTCTCAATGCCCGCCTGCAGGCGAGGACCGTGACCGCTGAAATCGCGTCGACCTTGCGAATGGCCAGGCAACTGGCCATGGCCAGGCGGGAGCGCCTCCTTATGCGATTCGACCTTCACGGAAAAACGATTTCACTCGAGCGAGCGGATGCGGACGGAATCCTGAATGTCTACCGGTATGGGGACAAAGGTATCGTCGTTGATGAACCGACAGCGGGGTGCGAACTCTTCTTTCATCCTAGCGGACGCTCGGCAACCGCCAGCACCATCGTGATCCATGACCGGGACAGTCGGCGCACCACGATCACGGTCAGCCTGAGCGGACGAGTGGTGACCTCATGATTGACTGGTCGCCATCATGGTCTGTCGCCGGCGCCACGTTTTCTGAGGTGCTGGTGGCCATGGCCCTGACCTCCGCCGGATTGGTCGCAACGATGGGAGCATTTCAGGCCGCGCATCAACAATTTGGCCGCGGGGTCCTTGCAACGAGAGCCTTGGAATTGGCGGAATCCAGGCTTGAGGCGAAGCGGGCGGTTCGTTGGGACCAGTTGCTGACGGAGGATCTTGATCAGAACGGCATACCGGAAACATTCATGCACGATGATGGCACTGCAGGAGATCGCGTGTCCGGCGACGGCATTTATTCAGCCCGGCTCGAACAAAACGGAGTCACGCTGATCTGGACAGTGGCTCCGAACCACGGAGGAAACCTTGCCCTGTCAGGGTATGTGCTCATCGAGGCTCAAGCAAGCTATCGCTCCGCATATGGCGATCACGAACTGCGAATCGTCACGCTTCGCGCCAACGCGGCGTTAGCGGGACATCACTAACGGAGATCCTGCACATGCAAGCAAGGAGCGCGACCAGCAGATTACGGATGAGGAGGCCGTTCTTCAACCAGTCCGGATCCAGTCTGGTGGAACTACTCGGGGCAATGGCGGCGGGGCTCGTTGTCTTCGGGGCGTCGTTGCAATCCTTCACCTACTTTCACCAGCAGTTCCTCAAACAACGGGACAACATTGTCCAAGCCCAGGACGTCCGGCTGAGTCTCGAGTTGCTCGCACAAGAACTCCATTTGGCCAGCATCGGCTCTCTGTCGGTCACTCGCCCTGATGCCGTCGAGTTTACGGCGAATCTCAGCGGCCTCATAACCAAGGTCACCGCACCTGGCCTGGTGGGAGACACGACGCTGGCTGTTGAGGACGGTCGTGGCTGGCCGGACAACAAACTCGTCGGCGTCTGCTGGAACGAACGCTGCGACTCATTCACGCTTGCCCGGGCAGGGCATCGGAGCATGTTGGCACTTGTCGAGCCGATTGCACGAGCCATTCCAGCCGGGGCTTCCGCCGCCGTCAAGAATCGTGTGCGCTACTACAGCCGGCTGGACGAGAGAGGGATCTTGAGATTCTTGCGTCAGGTTGATGGCGGCGCCAGCGTCCTGGTGGGACATGTGGAGTCGGTCATGTTTTCGTATTGGGATGCACAAGGGCGGAAGACTGCGTATCCAGGGCTTGTGCGACGGGTGATTGTCGAAATCACCGTTCCGCACCGAGCGGCGCCAAACAAGCGAGAAATCACGTTGCGGACATGAACCGCTGATTGAGGTGACTATGAAGATACGACGACGGGACGGCCTCGTTGAGAATCGTGGCCATGTGCTTCTGGCTTCCCTGATGCTGGTGATCATGCTGTCGCTGTTGAGCATGACTGCGTTATACCTCGTGGGGCAGGACGCTCCCGGGATTTCAGCAATGAGAGAGCAAAGCCAGTCCCAGCAATTGGCTGACGCCGCCACTGAGCTGGTTGTCAGCTGGTTTCATGATACGTCGACGACGCCGACCTCCATTGCCGACTTGCTCGCCAAGCGGCGAGGCGACGCAACGGGCGCCCTCTCCTTTTTTGATGGTGAGGGCCGGTCCCAATTCACTGGCACGCTTGACCGTCCTGACCTTCTCTTGGACGCCGCCAATGAGGGCGATGACCGCATACTCAATGAGGCGCCAAGCGGATTCAGCGGCCCGCTATCGGAAGCGGGACGCCTCGAGAGGGTCAAATTGTATGCGCCGATGGAACCGGGTCTGCTTGGCACGGTGGAAGTGACGGCTTCAACCCGAGGCAGCAGGCCTGCCGCCAGCACAATCCGGTTCCAATTGGGTGCCGTGAATCTGCCACCGGTGAGAGCGGCGATGCAGACGGGTCAAGGATTGACCGCATCGTTGCCGGAGGGAGAGGTGCCTGTCTTAGTGCATTGGGGAGACACGCGGGTAATGGGCGATATGGCGATCAACCGTATGGATGATCTTGTCGTGAAAAGCACGAACGCACCAGTCAACGGTCAATCCTACGAGACGATGGGGGTTATAGAAGACCGGTGGATGGACTATTGGATCGGCGGCAGTCTTTCGGCTCTCCAGACTCCTGGAGGAATTGTGAGCGTTCCCCAAAACGTGCACATGCGCCAAGAACCTACGCCTGGAGCACGGCTTGACCGGTGGGACTATGATCTGCTGAAGAAAACGGCCCAGCGCTACGGAACCTACTACCGGCTGGATCGAGATGGACGGCTTCATGAGCTGGGCTCTCTCGAGTCGGATCCCGGCCGGTCGCCGTCCGAGGTGTTGGCCTCATCGACGGTCGGACAATCGCATGGCCTTGTGTTCGTGGACACCTTGGACGGAGAAAGACCGCGCTTGGATAATCTTGGGACATTGGTCGTCGATGCAGACTATGTCGAAGCCCTGCTGGTCGTACAAGGCCATGTCCTCGTGAAGCCAAGCGGATCGGGGCGCTCGGTGACGGTGTTGAGTCCGCCTCCTGAGGGGACAAGCGCTTCCGGCGGCAGAATCCCTGTCACACTGCCCGGGGTTCACCTCAATGGCATGTTATATGCGGCAGGCCACATCACAGTGGAACGACAGACGCACATTTTCGGCGCAGTGATGACTTCAGGCACGGTTGCCGGTGGAACTGAGCCTCCCTCATTAGAAATTTGGTACAACTTCGATTTCAGCAAAGGACTCTTCCGCGGCCTGCCCGTCGTCTATCGTGCCCCGTCCACCTGGCAACCGAAATATTGATGCGAGGATCTGATGGAGGGTTCTCACGTCTCAGTTTCGGCCGACCTCTCGGTTGAGGCGGGTGGGAAAAAGGCCGGACGAGGCTTGAAAAGCCGTCGTTCCTCGATTGAACAGAACGTGTTGGATCTGCTCGTCTGCCGGGGCGTTGTCTCCCAAGCCGTATTGGACCGTGCAGCAAGCGAGGCGGCCGAAAGTGGTGACGATATGGAAAGCCTGCTCTTGGATCGTTATCAGGTTCGCAAGGATGTGCTCGGCGGGGCGATGAGTGACTATTACCAATGCCCGTACCTCCCTTACGACGAACGGACAGTGATCGCTTCAGATCTGCTGCGCCCGCTCAATTCTGACTACTTAAAAAAACACCTCTGGCTGCCAGTTGCCCGCCGTGGCCAACTGCTCGACGTGCTGGCCCACGATCCTCACGACCTTGAACGAGGGTGGGACGTCCGGCGCAGTTTTCCAGGCATGACCATCCGGTATTCCGTCGGGCTTCGTCGTGATATTGAACAGTTTCTTGGCGCCACGACAGAGCAGCAGGGGAGCGCTTCGACCATCGGAACCATATTAAATGAATTGGAGGAAGATCTCCCTCTTGATCCGGTGCACGAGAGCCCTTCCGGCCCTATCGACGAAAACGATTCCCTCATCGTACGGCTGACGAGCCATCTGATTAGCGAAGCGGATCGTCTTGGCGCTTCTGATCTGCATTTTGAGCCGAGCACGGGCAAGCGAGAGATGAACATCCGGTTCCGGGTTGATGGGACCTGCTTTAGTTACACGAAGGTGCCAACCGCCTACCGCCGGGCATTGATCTCCCGCCTCAAGATCATGGCGAACCTCGACATTGCGGAACGGCGTAAGCCGCAAGATGGGAAGATCCGATTCAAGCTCGACGCCCAACGAAGCATTGAATTGCGTGTGGCCACCCTGCCAACCGGCGGCGGCAACGAAGATGCCGTGCTGCGCCTTTTGACCGCGAAGGAACCGATGCCTCTGGAAGCTATGGAGTTGACCCCGAGCGCATTGCAGACGATCAAGGCGATGGCGGAACAGCCGCACGGCATTATCCTGTGCGTAGGACCGACCGGCTCAGGGAAAACGACGCTGCTGCATGCTATTCTCAAGCACATCAACACGGAAGAACGCAAAATTTGGACCGCTGAAGACCCCGTCGAGATCACGCAAGAAGGTTTGCGGCAACTACAAATTCACCAGAAAATCGGCTTGGATTTTGCGACGGCCATGCGCG
>DASTJX010000232.1:0-5646 GCA_035716265.1 Nitrospira sp. | reverse complement strand
GTCGTCACCTTATCTGGTCAGTTTCAACGCTGCCGCCGCCGATCTCATCGATCTCGATCGTCGAGAAGCGGAGCGGCCGGAGTTCACCGCGCTCTTCGGTGGCAGCATGTTGACGCCGGCGATGGAGCCGCTTGCCATGTTGTATTCGGGTCATCAATTCGGCGTCTACGTGCCGCAACTTGGAGACGGTCGCGCCATCCTTCTGGGTGAAGCCACCAACGCACGAGGCGAGCGGTGGGACCTGCATCTCAAAGGGGCAGGGATGACGTCCTTCTCCAGGGACGGAGACGGCCGTGCAGTCCTGCGTTCGACCATACGGGAGTACTTGTGCAGCGAGGCCATGCATGCGCTCGGCATTCCCTCGACGAGAGCGCTCTCGATAGTCGGCAGCGACGATAAGGTGTACCGGGAACAGGTCGAAAGCGGCGCGATGCTCTTGCGTATGGCACCCTCGCATGTGCGATTCGGCACCTTCGAGATTTTCTATTATCGGCGCCAGTACGAACATCTCAAGATCTTGGCCGACTATGTCATCGACGGTCATTACCCTCACCTTCGTGAGACCCGAAACAAATATGCGGCTTTCTTTGCTCAAGTCGTGGAGCGCACGGCGAGGTTGATTGCACGCTGGCAAGCGGTTGGCTGGGCGCACGGCGTGATGAACACCGACAACATGTCCATCCTTGGCCTGACCCTCGACTATGGTCCCTTCGGCTTCATGGATGATTATGATGCGGGATTCATCTGCAATCACTCCGATCACAACGGCCGGTATGCCTTCAATCAGCAGCCGTATATCGGATTGTGGAACCTGAGCTGTCTTGCTCAGGCCTTGCTCCCGTTGGAGGAGAAAGAGGCCTTAAAGGAGGGACTCGATGCCTATACGCCGCTCTTCGAGCGGGAGTACCGGTCACTCATGCGGGCCAAGCTCGGGCTGGCAGAAGCACGAGACCAAGACGAGGAACTCATTCGTGATTTCTTAGCTCTGCTCCAAGACAGCCACGGCGACTATACGGTCGTGTTGAGGGAATTGGGCGGGTTTCTATCTGGACCAGGAATGGTCAATGACAGGTTGCGCGAACATTTCCTCAATAGAGAAGGCTTCGATGCATGGGCCGCTCAGTATGCCGAGAGGCTGCGAGCCGAGCGCAGTCGGGATGACGAACGGCAACAAGCCATGAATCGCGTGAATCCGAAATATGTCCTCCGCAATTATTTGGCCCAAGCAGCCATTGAAAAGGCGCAGCAAAAGGACTTCGCTGAAATCGACCGTCTCCTCGCCTTGCTGCAACACCCCTATACTGACCAGCCCGGAATGGAGGGATATGCCGCCCCTCCGCCCAATTGGGGCAAACACCTCAGCGTGAGCTGCTCTTCCTAAATACGGCCCTTCCTCCGTTTTGTCAGTTGTGCATACATTCCATGGTCGAGTGCCTTGTTGCAGTCCCCCTCATTGTCTGGTGTACAGTGGTCCAATTTTTTCGCGAATGAGGAGAAGCTATCCGTGGCCAAGTCTCGAGGAGATTCGAAATTGGCGGTCGCGGGCGCACTTACGCTGGTGCTGGCCATAGCCGGCGTGTTGTTGGTCAAAGAGCCCTTGCGCAGTTCACGACCCGTCGGCAACGGGCTGGAGATGAAGCAGTCCACCGCCGAGCAATTAGTCAGGGCACGGCTATGGGAAGATCCGGTGGCGGCCGTTGACCGGGCGATCCGTGAGCCAGGAGCCGCCAAGACCACCTCCACAGATTCTTCCTTGGCTAAACGGCTTGGACCGCTTCGTCATGCGATCGGCCAGCGGGTCAATCGCGGAGAGCGACTTACGGTTCTGCTCATCACGACCGCCGGGGGCGCCTATGTCGAAAGTACCGAATCGCGCCTTCGCGATCGGTATGCCGTCGGGACGGCTCTCGGAGCCGCCTGTTATGCGCCGGAAGACGAGGGCCATCTGTCCTTCGTGCATTGGGAACCGCGCGGCTCAGTTCAGGGGCTACCCTATGAGTGGTATCGTCTTCGAAAAACGCGCCTGTGCGGTCCTGCAGGCTCACGTGCCGACAGCATCCTTCTCGTATGGTTACCCGACGAAGCGCTCACCGCGGGGTTCTTCGCCACCCTGACATCCTTGTCGCAAGGGCTCGTGTGCCGTGAAGACGGCCGCAACGAGTGTCTGCTCAACAATGCGAAGCCTTCGCTCGTGCGCCTGGATCCGGCCCTGCAGCGATCCGTCACCTTCAAGATCATCGGTCCTCGTAGCTCATCCGCATACCGGTCGCTTCTCGATGAAGCGGGCGCCTTGTACGGAAACGCGCATCAAGGCGTTTGGATCTGGCCCACTGCGGACGGTTGGGTAGAGCTCTACTCGCCTTGGGCCAGTGCCATGAAAGGTCTTTTGGCCTATGGTCTCAAGTCAGAGTCAGGCTCACCCTGTGCAAGCTACGAAGCATGTGAACACACGTTCTATGACCGGCTATCGGATGCCAAGGTCAGAGTCATCTACGACGTCGGTTCGGACGATATACGCTTTCAATCATTGATCGCTGAATTGGAACGACGGCAGGTCCGGCTGGGCTGGGACGCCGTCATTCTCATCGGTGAATGGGACTCGTTTTATGGGCGCACCCTTCCCATTGAATTCCGTGCCGCGGCCTGCGCGAAAATCGCGACATTCCCGGAAGCCGATCTCAAGGCTATTCAGGTGCCGGTTCAGGTCAAACAGTGGTGCCAGACGGTCCCCCAGGCGATCGATCTGCAGGTCCAACGTCCCGCCGACTATGAGTCGCTGCTCCTCAATGTCTTTCGCTACAGTTACTTGAGCGGATTGGACGGCGAAATCCCAGGCGACGATGCAGCCAGAGCGGCCCGCGCCGCCAAGGCGGGCGCCGACACGAAGGGAAAGGATGCGACGCGGGACCGGCCGGAAGGCACAGGGCAAACCGACTACGTGCGCGCGCTGGTCGCGCGCATTCACGATGAGGGGGAAGGGGCCCGTGCGATCGGCATTCTGGGCACAGACCCCTATGACGCGCTGCTGATCATCAAGGCGCTGCGCCCCGCATTTCCTCATGCGATCTTTTTCACCGTTGATCTCGACGCCCGCCACCTGCACCCCAGCGAATACAAGTCCACGCGCAACATGGTCATCGCCGCGCCCTATGGCTTGCAGTTGGAAGGAGGTCTTCAGCGGGACGTTCCACCCTTCCGCAGCAGCTATCAAACGTCAGCGTACTTTGCCGTGCTGCAAGCCGTCGGCCACGTTCGCTGCGAGCAACAGGGCCATCAACAGCAAACCGGCCCCTGCACGACCAGCTACCATGTCGCGCAGACGCCGGACAATCGCCTCTATGACGCTGCCTCCCATCCACGACTCTTCGAGGTCGGGAGAGAGGGGGCCGTTGACTTGAGTGTGGTCGGAAAGGAAGGCGTGCGCACAATCCATCCGTTGCGCGCGGATCTCGACTACACGGACGAACATGGACAACTCAAGGAAGGCATTGCATTCGATGAGACCGCCGTTGCCACGCTGCTCACCGTCGGGATGGTGCTCATCACCATCATGGTGTGGAGCAACCAGCGGCTGTGGCTCTGGGTGTCACGAAATCCCGTGTGGACCGGGGTCCTGGCCATCGTGCTCCTGGCGGCGTTCTGGACTTTTGCGTTCACGGGCGGTGGATCCGTGCTGCTTGCCGGGCATGACGAAGGAGAGCCCTTTTCATGGACGGCAGGCGTCAGTATCTGGCCCAGCGAACTGATCCGGCTCTTCGTCGTCGTGCTCTCGCTCGCACTGCTCATAAAAGGCTCCCGTGATCTGACCAGGAACAGTGAGACGATCAGCTATGATTTTGGGCTCGAGCGTGAGACAGGTGACCGGCGGGTTTCCCTTAAGACCTTCTGGACGAATGTGAAGCGCGTTTTTCATCCGACCGAGACGATGACCACGACAACCCTGGATCAAGCCTGGCAGTGGTACTCCGAAGCGAACCGGCCGGCCCAGTGGCTGGCTCGGACGGCCCTGCTCTTTCTTGTCTATCTCGGCATCATGTGGTCATTGGGGGCCTATGTGGTGGACGAGGAGTACATCCATCCCTGTCGCGGCCGGCTCAGTTGCACGATCGACTGGTTCATGACGGTGACCAGCGCCGCGGCTGTCGTCTTCCTCAACCTTGCGGTCTTCGATGCCGTGATGCTGTGCCGCCGGTGGATCGGTTGGGTGACGGTGGCAACCGGCGGCTGGTCCGAGCAGGTCCAGGAGAAATATCTTCGGGAATACGGGTTGCGTCCGGATCAGAAAGTCGAATTCGAAAAGTTGAAATACCTGGCCGCAGTCGATTTGATCGGGCGGCGGACGGAAGTGGTGAACCGGCTGATCCGCTACCCCTTCATTGCTCTCCTGATCATGATGGCAGCCCGTAACGACTACTTCGACATCTGGAACTATCCGCTGCTCCTCCTGTTCTCCTGGGCGGTGAATGTGGTGCTGGCGCTATTGGCGGCATTGCTGCTGTATCAGGCGGCCAGTCAGGCCAAGGCGGCGATGCTGGCCGGACTGAGCCGGCAGATGGTGCAGGCATTGGGCGGGAAGGATCACGACGTCCGCACGAAACAGGTCCAATTCATCATCAACGAAGTGGAAGGGAACGAGCAGGGTGCGTTCGTTCCTCTCTATCAACAACCCGTCATCGAGTCCTCCCTCTACGGTCTCGTGGCACTGCTTCAATACTTATACGTTCGGTAATCATTCATGCGAGTGCTCACGGTTGGCGGACTCAAGATTCGGCTGGCGGGTGGCATGGATGGCAGCGGCAGCGGCAAGGGACCAGCCGTCATCCTCGTCCATGGGTATGGTGCGCCCGGAGACGATCTCGTCATGCTGGCCGAGGTCCTGGGCGGACCGACCGGAACCCGTTGGATTTTTCCCGAGGGGCCCTTGCCGCTCAGCATGGGGTACGGAGATTCGCGCGCCTGGTGGGTAATCGATATGGCACGTCTCGAAGCGGATCGCGCCGCCGGGCGCGTGCGCGATTTGTCGGGCGAGGTCCCGCGTGGGCTTCCGCAGGCACGTCACGCCTTCGAGACTTTTCTGACGGCCTTGCCTCAGGTGCTGCCCGTGGATTACAGGCAGACCATCATCGGAGGGTTCTCGCAGGGAGCCATGCTCACCTGCGACATCGTCATGCGCACAGCTTTTCCTGTCGCGGGGCTGATCCAGCTCTCGGGCTCTCTCCTCGCCAAGCAGGACTGGCGACCGACCGTTGGGAAGCGGGCTGGCCTCCGCGTGTTCCAAAGCCATGGCACACAGGATCCGATTCTTCCCTACGTGATAGCCGAAAGGCTGCGCGATGAACTGGTCAAAGCAGGCCTGTCGGTGGAATGGCAGAGTTTCCGCGGGGGTCATGAGATCCCCCCATCGGTCATCAAGCGGCTGGGCGAGTTCTTAGACGGAGTCTTAATCACCTCATGACCATCAGGCCTTTCGAACTCAAAGGTCCAGACGGGAGGACGATCCGCGGCGATCGCTTCGACGGAGCTGACCGCCACGTCGTCTTCATCAACGGGTTGTTGTCAACACGCTGGGGGAACAAAAGCCGGGCCTTGTTGCAATGGTGCCAGGAGCAGGGATGGAGCTTTTGTTGTTACGACGTCCGAGGGTTC
>DASTJX010000231.1:0-14818 GCA_035716265.1 Nitrospira sp. | reverse complement strand
CCAGGTGCGCACTCCGGGAGCACAGGAGCGATAGGCGTGTCGTTCCCATTCACCCTTTACAAATTTTCCGAAATCTGTAGAATAGCCGAAATTTTCTTCTCGTTCTCATTCCTCGTTCATCCTGCATCTTTGCGGTTTCTTCGGCCGACGTCCCCGTAGGTCACTCAGCAGAAAGGCGGCTGTATGGCTACGTTGCCTACCACCACTCGTCCATCCTGCGTGCTTGGAACACCGGCATGTCTTCACTGTAAGGACACTGCGCTGGTTGCGAATGGCGCGTTTTTAACCTGTCCGACCTGCGGACTCGCGATTACGCGTCAGGCGCTGTTACAGGAGGCGCTCAATCTGTGTCCCGCGACTGAGTCCCAATAGAAGATGAAATCTCAACAACTCGGTCTCTCGTTAGGGATTGCGGTTCTCCTTGCCGTCATATTTGTGGTCGACATCCGTACAGGACTTGGCGTCACGCCTTGGCTCCTGTATGTGATTCCGTTGGGACTAACCTACTGGATCCGCAACCTGTATGGGCCGCTCGTGGTGGCGTCCGTCTGCATCGTATTGACCTTTATCGGGTATCGACTTTCTCCTCCACTCATGCCGCCGTCCATTGCCTTGACCAACCGTCTGATCGGCTCTATCACCTTTCTGACGCTAGGCGGTTTGATCATCTCTTATAAGCTGCTGGCACAGCGCCTGGCTACGCTGACCGATCAACTCAGGCAGGAACTGTTTGAGCGTACACAGGATCTGGGGCGCGCGGTGAGAGTGCTCAAGGCAGAGAGTGCGCTCCACAATGAGATGAAACACACCCCACAAGTGGAGCAGGACCTTGGTCGCCGTCTCACGGACGTGTTGGTCGTGGAAAGCCGGCGCCTGCAGCACCAATTTGGGTTTCTTGAGGAGCGCGACGTGAGTTCCGCAGAGAGCCGTGTGGAGCAAACACGTGCCGAACTTGACCGCCTCGCCAAACAGTTGGAGCAGTTTCAGCGAGAATTACTCGGTCGTGAGCCGCAGTAAGCGGGTCGGTCGTGCGATACCTGGGTCATCGAGTGCTGATTAAAGGCGCAAGGTTGGGTCTCGGAAGCGCGTCCACCATGACCCTGCCGTCGGAAGGTGGTGTGAGCTCCTCCGCTATCGACTGGCGGATCCGCTCGGCGCAACTCTCGCAGATCCCGTGCGTCACGCAGGTTCCTGAGTGGACAAAATCGAGGTACGTTGCACACCATGCGCATTGACGGGTCATGTGATCCTCCGGTGAATCTTGCTGAGAGTGGGGTCAAGTGTCCCGGATCATAGGCTGGCTGCAAAGTGGCTCCCACTAGGAATTTCCCTAGACCTGCATTCTTGTAAGCGTCCTCCTGCTCAAATACACGTATTTGGGGGCCCACAGTAGGCCGGTCGAACCGCAGTGGTTCAAACCAATGTGGCGGCGCTGTCTTCCGGACTAGGGATCACTGCTGTTTGACGTAGCGGCTACTAACTAGAATTTCTCCCTTCATTTTATTTCGCAGAACTGCCTCATGCGAACGTTGTTTGGGATAGCAGCGGCCGAATAGTGTCCATATCACAAATAAAAGGCCCGCTTCCGAAAGGAAGCGGGCCTTTTTACGTTCGTTGTCTTGCGGGAGAACGTGCCGGACTGGGCTAGTCTTTCACCAAGAAGTGAACACTGCGGTTCTTTTGCATGCAGTCTTCGCTATGTTGATAACACAGCGGACGGTCCTTACCATAGCTTGTCGTTTTCAGCTGGAGAGAGAGTCCACGCTCCAACAGGTAAGACTTCACACTTCTTGCCCGGCGCTCGCCCAGCACGATGTTATAGGCCGACGTGCCGATTTCGTCCCCTCGGCCCTCCAGCAACAAGCGCGTGACTCCATCCTGCTCGAGCCGTCGCGCATTCGCCTCTAACAAGGGCAGCGCATCTCGCCGCAGTACCGCTTGATCAAAATCAAAAAGGACGTCTGACAAGGCGCCGAGCGGCAGACCCGTTGCGTTGACCGCTGACAGCTCCGCTCGTGGGGACGGCCGCCGGGATGTGTTCATGCTGTATTCAGGAGGAGGAATGTGTTTTATCACCGGTTCGCTGATCTGTTCCTGGGCGAATTCATCGCCCCCGACTGAACCTGACTGGGTGGCACAGGCCTGCATCAGCACAGCCCCGAGGCCAAGCGTTCCAATGAGGATGAATCCGGCTGCCTTCTTCATACTGCCCCTCCTTGTGCGGATGAACCTTTCCATGGGTAAGCAAGGGGGGTGCCATTAAAGTCTGACAGGCGCGGAACTCGGAGATTGAGACTGCGGATGCCGCGGTGCCTCGTAGATTGAGAGGAAATCTGGAGTTAGAGCAGTCGGGGTGGGCGAGTGCAGGCTCAGAGCCCTGGATTGTCGATTGGCGGTCACATGCGAGGTTTGTACAGAAGTTGCCTTTTTTGTCGCTCAACTCAGCTGCTTAGAGGATTACCCGCGACCGCTTCACTGCCCTCATCCGTTCGGCCGGCTCTTGTCCAGCTTTGGGGTGGAGGCGGGATCTTCTCCAACAGCTCGCTCGCACACTGGCGGATCAGGGTCGCCTCATCGTCGGAAATGTGATCCCCGTGCAACATAGCGCTCTGGATTTTTTCGTTTATGCTAATCAGCTCACGAACCTCTTTGCGCAAATTGTTCATGATGCCTTCCCCCAGCGTAGTGCACATCTCCATGTTGCAATGGAAAGCACATAATCATGCGCGTGACACGGTCAAGGGGATGGAGGCAGGGGTTAGCTAGATACTCGGAGGGTCTTCTCGGTCCTCTCCCGTCAGCATCGCTACTTCTTTGGCTTCCATATCCTGCATTTCGGTGAGGATGCCAAGCAAGACCTGGCGGCGCTGTTGAACGGCGGTTTTGGGTAAATCCTTGGCCATCGGTTCTTGTGCAGATTCGGGAAGGTTGACGAGTGCTTCGGCCTCTGCAACGGTGGCGTACTTATAAGCTTCGAGGTACTTATGACTTTCTCCGTAAAGTCGGCTTAAGAGCGCTTCGGTCTCTGCATCGAACCCATCCAAAGTGGGCAGGACGGGCGCTCGGTGATCCAGCCGTTCCAATTTTCCGATCTGCTCCTTCAGTTCATCGCTGCGCATGCGTGGAGAAAATGAAGCGTTGGTATTGGGCATGAGGTGCTCCTTCCTTCCTTTATTCTGCTGATCAGCTTCTACAATTCGGTTCGCTTCTTGAACTGGGAAGGTCCCTGACTAGCATTGCCGGAGAAACTTGGTGAACCGGTGTTGCAAGTCGTCACGTTCGGTCCTGGGCATTTCCTCCGGATCGATCAAAGCCAGCAAAGGTCCATGGGCTGGTTCGTGCGGTAGTGGGGGGATGAGAATGTAAAGCGGCCGTCCTGGAAAAAGGCCAAGACGGCCGAACAACCAGGTAGGTGATGGACAGTAGTTACGCTGCTTTCTTTCGTGGAACCTTGGCGCCTTTCCGCCGGGCCTCCGACAATCCGATAGCGATTGCCTGTTTGCGATTTTTTACCCTCTTCCCGCTCTTGCCACTGGTCAGTGTCCCTCTTTTCCGCTTATGCATTGTGCGCTTCACTGATTTCTGCGCCGCCTTCCCGTAGCGAGCCATGCACACACCCCCTTTCGGGCGAAATCATGTGCGGATTGGCAGACGCCGGCAGAATGCCGGCGTCATAAGTTGGTCGCAAACAACTAGTCAGCGCGTTGCAGTGTGGTGGTGTGGCCCTTGTCAGTGATGTAGGCCTTGACCATATCTCCCACGACGACCTTGTCCATCTTCGTGCTCTTATCGACGTGAATCTTTACTTCTTTACCGTCGGTGTCCTTGATCCAGTAATACTCGCCTTCGGTCTTCATCAACGTACCTTTGACCGAGTCCTTAGTGATGCGCTCTTTAATCGTTGGCGAGGCTTCTTTCTCTGACATCGGATTGGCCGCTTGCGCGGCGCTCATGCCGAAGCAGAGAAGCCCGGCCCCGAGAAATGACAGCATAATCGACTTCATGGAATCCTCCTTGTGGTGTGAGTGTGATACGTACGCCCCGAGATGGCGCACGACATCTCCCCTCCACACACTGTCCTACGGGATTCCCTGAGTGTGTACTAGTAAACCGCCTAGGAAAGAGTGGAATGGGCGGGACTGCGCGGGACTATCCTACGAGGTCTGCATCAAACTGGTTGAGCGGGCGGATCATAATCGCGTTCACTTCATTGTAGACCGCGAGGCGTCCGCCTTGGCGGCGTCGGGTGAACGTCCCTTCAACGATGATTTGGTCACCGTCTTGAACTTCTCTGCGGCTGATCACTTTTATGGTACCAACGTTATCTTTCAACAAAAACTGGAAGGCCGGCTGGCCTTGCTTGTCGGTGATCGACTGGACCAGGCTGACCTGTCCCATAACTACGACTTCTTTCCGATCGTAATGCTGGGGACGCGCTATCACGTCGGCCACTTCGAGCAACTCGGCTGTAGCGGGTGCCGTGGTGAGCAGCAGGGATATGAATCCCAAGACCATCCAAATTGAGGGGTAAAGCAAGGGTCTGACGGAGGTGTGAACTAGGGTTTTGCCTGTCATCTGCGGCGCTATTATAGCGATTTCACTTCCTTTGACAAGCTGGGCATTCACCCTAGATGTCTGGCCTGAGCTTTTGGCTGGTGTCTCACGTTTTTACACCTTGATCCCACCATGCCATCTGTATAGAATGGCTCGTTTTTTCCATGAAGTTGCCTCAGCCGTTCTGCACCATCTTCAGTTCTCCCTAGATCTACATGAAGTGTCCTATGGTGAGCGCAAAGGAATGGTTGTGACAACAGACTTCATAACCTGTGAGGAGGACATCCAGTGAGTGATTCGACCATTGTGACGTTTGCATTGATTGCCGCCTGTGCTGGCATCGGCTACGGGCTTTATCTGGCGATGTGGGTGTTCAGATTGGACGCCGGGAACGCCAAAATGCAGGAAATAGCCAAGGCCATTCAAGAAGGCGCCGGTGCCTATATGAACCGGCAGTACAAGACCGTCGGCATCGTGGCTGCTGTGTTGTTCGTGGTCCTGGCCGCTGCCGGCGCCGTGTCCGACAAATTCGGGATTCTGACGGCGGTGGGGTTCCTTGTCGGGGCCGGAGCTTCAGCGGTTGCCGGCTACGTCGGAATGATCATCGCGGTGCGAGCGAACGTGCGTACGGCGCAGGCGGCGCATCAGGGGATGAACGCCGCCTTGACGGTGGCTTTCCGCGGCGGCGCAGTCACGGGACTGTTGTTGATCGGGCTAGGACTCCTTGCCATTACGGGATTCTTCATGATCGCGCAATCGATCTCGGGTCAGGAAAAAGCCGTACACGCGTTGCTGAGTCTCGGGTTCGGCGGCAGCCTGATTTCGGTGTTCGCTCGTGTCGGCGGCGGCATCTACACCAAGGCGGCCGACGTCGGCGCGGATCTGGTTGGCAAGGTCGAGGCGGGGATTCCCGAGGACGACCCACGCAATCCGGCCGTCATTGCCGACAACGTCGGCGACAACGTCGGCGATTGCGCTGGCATGGCGGCAGACCTCTTCGAGACCTATGCCGTCACCACTGTCGCCGCGATGGTGTTGGCTTACACGATGTTCAAAGGCGCGAGCGCCCCAATCCTCTATCCGCTAGCGTTGGGCGGTGTGACGATCTTTGCGACGATCATCGGCATTTTCTTCGTGAAGGTGGGCTCAGGCGGGGAGATCATGCCGGCGCTGTATAAAGGGCTGTTCGTGGCGGGCGGGATTGCGGCGATCGCGTTTTACCCGGTGACGACGCAAGTCATGGAGGGCGTCGGCGGCGTGAGCGGCATGAACTACTACATTGCGGCCTTGATCGGACTCGTTGTGACCTTGGCCTTGGTATTCATCACCGATTATTACACGTCAAAAAGTTATGCCCCGGTACAATACATTGCGAAAGCGAGTGAGACGGGTCATGCGACCAACATCATCGCCGGTCTCGCGGTCGGCATGCAGGCGACGGCGGCTCCGGTCGTGGTCATCGCGTCGGCCATCCTCGGCAGTTTCTGGATCTGCGGCGGTGCCGAATCCGGAGGACTCTTTGGCGTGGCTGTGGCGGCCGTATCGATGTTGTCGATGGCCGGAATCGTCGTGGCGATCGATGCGTTCGGACCGATCACGGACAATGCCGGCGGCATTGCCGAAATGTCGCATCTGGGCAAAGCGGTCCGAGATATTACCGATCCGCTGGATGCGGTCGGCAATACCACGAAGGCGGTGACGAAGGGATATGCGATCGGCTCCGCGGGTCTTGCGGCCGTCGTGCTCTTCGCCGAGTACTCCCGTGAAGTGGCCGCCCACAATGCGGCATTCGCCGCCTTCGACTTATCCAATCCTAAAGTCCTCGTAGGGCTATTTCTAGGCGGCATGCTGCCGTTTATCTTTGGCGCCCTTTGCATGAAGGCGGTAGGTGAAGCCGGTGGACTGATCGTGGAAGAAGTCCGGCGGCAGTTCCGCACCATTAAGGGAATCATGGAAGGCACGGGGAAGCCGGATTATGCCACTTGCGTGGACATCGTCACACAAGCCGCCATTCAAAAAATGATGATTCCCGGATTGATCCCTGTGCTGTCCCCCGTGATCGTCGGTGTGGTACTCGGTCCACAAGCGCTCGGCGGGGTGCTGGTCGGGAGCATCGTCACGGGCCTGTTTGTCGCGATCTCGATGACGAGCGGTGGCGGCGCGTGGGACAACGCGAAGAAATTCATTGAAGAGCAGGGCAAAAAGGGCAGTGAGACGCACAAGGCGGCGGTCACCGGCGACACGGTGGGCGATCCTTATAAGGATACGGCAGGTCCTGCAGTCAACCCCATGATCAAGGTGATTAATATTGTGGCGCTCCTCATCGTCTCCCTGATCGTGAAGTAGAGGAACGGCTACGAAGCAACTCGGCAAAGCACTAGGCAATGCTGCCCGGTTCGGCGTCGAAGCTTGACGGTGCGGATCTCCTAGAGTATCGTGATCTTAGGCTACGGGGCGGATCCACGATTCCATCTGGGAGGTATGCGATGGAAAAACAGGAACGCAAGCAAGAGGTCAGACGGGAACCCCAGGGTAAAGAAGAAGTCAAAGCGAACCCCAAGGTCGTCGAGACTGGCAAGAAACTTAAAGAGGACATCGACAAGCTGGTCGACGAAATCGACGACGTCCTCGAAAAAAACGCTGAAGAATTCGTCAAGAACTACGTGCAAAAAGGGGGAGAGTAGCTGGCTCTCCCCTCATTCTTCCTGCCTCGTTTTCTTATCAGATCCTTTCCCATATCAACCGGTTTGACAAAGCTCCGATGAGCTTATAGTATCCGGCCCGACTCTTTTATGCGCTGAAAAGTCAGCAGCTTAGGTGTGTCGAGAGGCTCAGGCTTCTTCGAGGTGGGATGAAGTCCAAGCTCTGGGTCTTCCGCGATGTCAATCCGCTCAACCGCGCTGCCCTTGCGCAGGCTCTCTCGATTTCATCTGCGACCGCCTCATTATTGCTGGCCCGCGGGGTGAGCACTCCCGATCAAGCGACGACCTGGATGTCGCACCAGCTTCCGCACGACCCCTTCTTGATTCCTGACATGGACCAGGCGGTTGAACGGCTGCATCGGGCGGTGGTGGCTCATGAGCCGGTCTGTTTTTATGGTGATTATGACGTCGACGGGATGTCGGCCACGGCCGTGTATCTCTCCTTCTTCGGATCGCTCGGCGCCAACATGAGGGCCTATATCCCTCATCGGAAACGTGAAGGCTATGGATTGAATGCGAGGGCGGTCCAATGGCTGCACGAGGAGGGGATTTCGCTCCTCGTCACCTCGGACTGCGGGACCACGTCGCATCGCGAGGTGGCCTTGGCCGCACAGCTTGGCATGGATGTGATCGTGACGGACCATCACCAAACGGATGAGGAACTGCCTCCCGCCATTGCCATCATGAATCCCCATCGTGCGGATGCGCGGTATCCCTTTCTTGGGTTGTGCTCAGCGGGGCTGGCCTACAAAGTCGCGCAGGCCTATCAGCTGCGGTATGGCGAGGCAGGCGTCCCGTTGGAATCGCTGCTCGATCTGGTGGCGCTGGCCACCATTGCTGACGTGGTGCCGTTGCATGACGAAAACCGGGGCTTTGTGCGCGAGGGTCTCTCGCAGATTTCGCGTGGCGCTCGTTGCGGGATCAGGGCGTTGAAGCAGGTCGCCGGGGTGACGCGCGAGTGTACAGCCGAGACGATTGCATTCAGGTTGGCCCCGAGGCTCAATGCCGCCGGCAGACTGGATCATGCGATGCTGGGGGTTCGGCTGCTGACCACCGAGTCTCCAGCCGAGGCGCAGCAGTTGGCCGATCAGTTGGAGCAGCTCAATCGCGAGCGGCAGAAGATTGAGGCCGAACTCATGGCGGAAGCCGTTGCATCTCTGAACAACCAGGAATTGCCGGCTGCCTTAGTTCTGGCTTCCCGCCGGTGGCACGTCGGGGTCGTAGGCATCGCGGCGGCTCGGTTGGTCGAGAAGTTTCATCGGCCGGCGATCGTCATCGCCATAGATGAAGGAGGCATCGGCAAGGGATCGGCGCGAACCACGGGAGGATTCGATCTGTATCAAGGACTTGCCGCTTGCCGGGATCTGCTCGAGGCCTTCGGCGGGCATCCGAGCGCCGCGGGTGTGACCGTGCGCGAATCGAACCTCGATGCCCTTCGGGAACGGTTTTCGGCCGTCGTGGCGGAGTGGAATCGGGGAGCGATCCCCGTTCCGACATTGCAAGTCGATGCGGAGGTACAATTATCCGAGATTACGGCCAAGCTCATTAAAGAGATCGGCACGTTACACCCGTTCGGCGCCGGAAATCCGGAGCCGACCTTCGCGGTCAAGGGACTTGAAGTCATGCATTCGCGGACGGTAGGAGAGAAACATCTGAAGATGATGGTTCGGCAAGGACGATCGATGCCCTTCGACAGCATCGGCTTCGGGATGAAATCCCTGCTCGATCGCGGCATTTCTACTGGCATGCCGGTCGATCTGGCATTCATCCCGGAGTTTAATCGCTGGAACGGTTACGACAGGATTCAGCTGCGTATTCGCGATCTTCGCGTCAGCGATCGGGGAACCGCCTGATGGTCAATCAAACGGTCAGGGACATTGATCAACTGCTGGACCGCGTGAAGAGTTACAACGCCGAAGCGGACTTGAACATTGTGCGCAAGGCCTACGAGTTCTCAGCCAAAGTGCACGAAGGCCAGCGGCGTCGCTCCGGCGAGCCGTACCTTCAACACCCGATCGCCGTCGCGGGCGTGCTGACGTTTTTGAGGACGGACGTGACGGCCATCGTCGCCGCCCTGCTGCACGATACTCTCGAAGATACGGTCGCGACCCCCGAGGAACTGGAGAGCGAGTTCGGGAAGGACGTGGTGCATCTCGTCGACGGCGTCACGAAGATCGGCAAAATCACCTTCAAAAGCCATGAAGAAAAGCAGGCGGAAAATTTCCGCAAGATGCTGCTTTCCATGGCGGATGACATCCGGGTCGTGCTCATCAAGCTGGCCGATCGGCTGCATAACATGCGCACGCTCGAGCATCTGAGCCCAGCGAAGCGGCATGCCATTGCGGAAGAGACGCTCGAAATCTATGCCCCGCTGGCCAACCGTCTGGGTATCGGCTGGATTAAAAATGAGCTGGAAGATCTCTGCCTCAAGCATCTCAAGCCAGACGTCTATGAGGTACTGCGGACCCGCGTTGCTAAGCGAGACGAAGACCGGCAGCAGTACATTCAGGAGGTGATCGAACTGGTCACCAAGGCGCTACAAGATTACGGGCTGCCCGGACAGGTGTACGGTAGGCCGAAACATCTCTACGGCATCTATCAGAAGATGAACAAGCAGTCGATCTCCTTTGAGGAAGTATATGATCTAACCGCCTTGCGCATCGTGACGGACACCAAAATGAACTGCTATGCGCTCGTGGGCGTCATCCACTCGCTGTGGCGCCCGGTTCCGGGGCGGTTCAAAGACTACATCGCGATTCCAAAATCCAATCTCTACCAATCCATCCATACCACCGTGGTCGGTCCCAAGGGCGAGCACGTGGAATTTCAGATTCGGACCGAAGAGATGCATCGGGTAGCGGAGTGCGGCATCGCGGCGCATTGGAAATATAAGGAACAGGGCCGCGTGACAGACCGCGACAGCAAGACCTTCGGCTGGCTCCACCAATTCGTCGAATGGCATCGTGACTTGCCGGACAACCGCCAGTTCATGGACTCCGTCAAACTGGATCTCTTCCACGATGTCGTCTATGTGTTTACACCCAAAGGAATCGTGAAGGAGCTACCAAGAGGATCGACGCCGGTGGATTTTGCCTATGCCATTCACACCGAAGTCGGCGACCACTGCGTGGGTGCCAAGGTCAACGGAAAGATTGTGCCGCTGAAGCATCCGGTTGAAAGCGGCGACACGATTGAAATCCTCACATCTCCGACGCAAACGCCTCACAAGGATTGGCTCAAATTCGTCCGCACCTCGCGCGCCAAAACAAAGATCAAACATTGGATCAAAATCGAGGAACAGAAGCGCAGCCTGGAGATCGGGCGCCGGCTGCTGGAATCGGAGTTCCGTCGGCACGGCATGGCGCCGGCGCAAATGCTCAAGTCGCCTGAACTGGCGGCCGCGGCCCGACAGGCTGGGTACGATACTACGGACGAATTGATTGCGTCGGTCGGCTTCGGCCACCTCCCTACGGCCAACGTGGTGGAGAAGCTGGCCGCTTCCTCGGCGAGTCTGGTTCCGGAAAAACGTGCGATGCCGAGCGCGCGCAAGGCGGTTGCCGGCAAGTCCGACGACAAAGGCGTGAAAGTGAAAGGCGCGCGCGACGTGTTGATGCAGTTGTCCCGCTGCTGCAATCCCGTTCCCGGCGACCGGATTCTCGGTTACATCACACGTGGACGTGGATTGACCATTCATGCCGTCGACTGTCCGAATCTTGAAGCGTTAGACTACGATCGCGAGCGATTGGTGGAAGTGGAATGGGATAGTGCGACACCCAGTACGCACGCCGTCAAAATCTCCGTGATGGCCGTGGACAAAACGGGCGTCCTCGCCAATGTCTCCTCGGCCATCGCTGAATGTCGTGCCAATATCAGTCGGGCCGAGATCGCCACCCGGGAAGACCGCAAGGCGGTCCTCGACTTTATTGTGGAAATTTCCGGCACGGATCACCTTGATCAGGTGCTCAAAGCCATCGAGCGGGTGGATGGCGTGATCACGGCCCGGCGTGTTCGAGCCTGGCAGGAAAAATGACCAAGTTGTTGAAAAAGCCTGTGGACGTGCTCATCCTCTGACCCCAAGCGATCTTTCCCCAATTGGTTCGCAATCGATTACCCATGGACGCGCCTTAGACTTGAATTTTACCCGCCCGCCCGGCGCGCGCCGAGACGCGCTTCTCACCAATCTTGTTCTAGTTCTTGCTTCGCCCAAACCCTCGCGTATCTAAAAACAGACGCCTCGGGCTCTCGCTGGCTGCAGCTTCTCGCGGAGCCGAAGCGTCTTGGCGCTTCGGGGTTGGGCGGGTGAAGAAAGAAGGGCTGTTTTGAACGATTTGGAAGTCGCGGAGAATCCTATGGCAAACGGAACTGCAGCTTTGATCCCTTCTCGAGCTTGAGGCGCTCTGCTTCGCCACCGCCAAGTTCCAAGACATACATGGCCGGGTCGTTCGGCTGGTACTGAGGACAGCCGTCGTCCGTGCGCGTGCAGACGGGGACATTCCGTGCAATGTGAATGATCTGTTTCTTCTCATTCAGCCAAATGATGTCGAGCGGGATTTTTGTATTTTTCATCCAGAAGGTCCAGGGCTGCGCCTGATCGAAGGTAAACAGCATGCCACGGTCTTGTGCTAAATGTTCGCGGTACATCAATCCCTCGGCGCGTTTCTTCATCGTGTCGGCGATCTCTGCCTGAATGATGACGCCACCGGGGAGTTGAATGGGGATGAGTCCGTCATCGGCTTGGGTGCAGGAAGGAAGCGCCAGGATCAGCGCAAGTACAGCGGCAATGATCCGGTCGGTGTGCACGGCCGGCATCCTATCGATTGCATCGACAGCGAGTCAAGGCAAGACAAGCGGCTGCTGTAAAGAACCGTCGACCCTCTCGCCCGCCCGCGCTAGCCGACCTACTTCACCCGCCAACCCACCGATTGCTTTGCAATCGTTTTCTGGACGCGCCTCGACCCATGTATTCTCGCCTCGCTCAAGCCCTCAACGTACTAAGAAACGTACCCTAAGACACTGGGCGCTCATCAACTTGCGCCCGTCCGCAAACGTGACGCTCATTATTCTTCGCGTCGCCGACCTCCTGCGGCCTTGCCGACAGTCCTCTTGAACAGCCTTGACTGCCGGCCAGCCTTGCATTCCCGCCTGGACCTGTGCGATTCTCACTCGAACTGTGGAGGTTTGTATGAAAGAAGTGAGGAAAGTGCACTATGTGAAGGGCGTCTTTGTCTGCCCCAAATGCCGCCAGTCTTACGTCCAGGAAAAATGGATCGAATCCTGGCGTGTGCGGTGCCACCGCTGCGACTATCGGGGCGCTCTGACCGATGTCTCGGTCGAAGAACGCATGGAAGAGGAAACGTTTCGCCGGTGAGCCGGCGTGACTCCACCCGCTCCATCTCCTGCCTGATTCTTTGCCTCCCATCGTTAGTCTTGCTATTCGGGTGCGGCTTCGTGCGTGCGGAGGAGTCGGCTCCTCGTGCCGTCAAGGTGCTGGTCGCCTACCATTCGCTGTCAGGCAACACGGAGCGCATGGCGGAAGCCGTCGTTGAGGGGGCCAAGAGCGTTTCCGGTACGGATGTCGTCATGAAGCGAGTCAGCCACGTGACAGCAGACGATCTCTTTTCCTCCGATGCTCTTGTCGTGGGTTCCCCTGTGTACTGGTCGAACATGTCTGGTGAGGTCAAAACGTTTTTTGACAACTGGCAATTCAAGTTCGGTATTTTCCCGGACTTTAAAATGAAAAATAAGATCGGCGCCGCCTTTGCGACGGGCGGACAGATCTCGAGCGGCAAGGAAGTGACGATGCTGACAATCCTCGCCGCGATGCTGGGCAATCAGATGATCGTCGTCAGTGCAGGTGGCGCGCTCGGCGCTTCTGCAACGACTGAAGGCGAGAGTCGTGGTATCGACAAGAAGGAATTGGCCGACGCCCAGGCGCTCGGCCGGCGGGTGGCCGAAGTGGCCGCCATGCTGAAGCGACCTTCCGAGTAATTCAGTTGTTCTCGCAACGTTCTCCTTTTTCATCCAAAGAAAGGAGCCTGCCCAGGGTTCACACGGATTTCGGCGTGCACGCCGCCATGCGTTGTGGAAGATAGACGAGTGGATTGAAGGAGGAGATCAGGTGCTCACGGTGTTTTTGCAGGGGAGGCAAGTTTCACTGGCGGCGAGTTCGACGAAAGCTTGAATGTTCTTCGAGCACCGCCCGCAGCAGCCGGCCTCTTTCAGACCGAACCTCGCTTTAATCTGGCAGGGCATCACGATTCCGGCCCGGCCTGCGTCCCGCACATCAGAATCCTTGATCCCCTTGCACAAGCATAGATACATGAGCGCCTCCCTGTTCATGAACGATTATGAGAAGCATTCTCAGTATGCCACGTCAGCAGGACCTTGTCAACTGGTTCGCTCTATTGCTGGAAATATCGAAATATCCGCAACTTAGAAGGTGACCCCGAGTCCCTACCCGAGTCCCTAAAGAGTCGCTTCGAGCTGGCCAATCATTTCGCGGATCGTCGTGAATCCCGATTCCCAAAACAACTTTGACGTCATGTCAACGTTGACCGCCGCGAGAATGCGCTCTGGAGCACGGGAGCCGCCGGTCGCCAGGAGATCGAGATACTTGGGGACGAAGGCTGCGCCTTCCTGCTGATACATGCGGTACAGGGCGAGGACCAAGAGATTGCCGAAACTGTACGAGTAACAGTAGAAGGGGCTGGCAAAAATATGGGGGATGGTCAGCCACTCCCATTGGAACTCATCCGGGACTTTTACCGATTTTCCAAATTGCTGCCGCAGCTCGCCTAAATAGGTCTGTGCGAGTTGATCTCCTGTCGCACCTCCGGCGATCATCTCATGGGCCGTCTTTTCGAATCGAACGAAGTAGGCCTGGCGAAGCACCGTCGCATACATATCGTCGAGCTGGCTCAACAACAGGCCTTGGCGGACTTTTTTATTGGTTTCCTGCTTGATCAATGCATCAGACAAAATGCGCTCGCCGAATACGGACGCCGTCTCAGCGAGCGGCAATGTCGAATGAAAGGTGAAGACGGAATGGTGCGCTGCCAGCATCCCGTGAATGGCATGGCCAAGCTCATGCGCCATCGTCGCGATGTCGCGGGCGTCCCCGGTGTAATTCAGCATCACATAAGGAGTGAGGCCTGGCACCACGCTATAGCAATAGGCCCCGCCCAGCTTGCCTGGTCTGGTTGGAGCATCGATGTGGCGATCGGTAAAAACCTGTTGAGCGAGATCGGCCAGCTTGGGTGAAAACCCGCGGTAGGCCTCTAGCACCATCCGCACAGCGTCCGCATATCGATAGCGCTTGGTCTCGCTCCGGTGAGGGGCATAGACGTGATACCGGCTCATGGCGCGGATGCCGCAAATGCGTGCCTTCAGTTTGAAGTACTGTTGAAAGATATCGGCATTCTCAGCACAGACGGACAGCAGTGCCTCCACGGCGCTGTCCGGCACGTCGTTGCCCAGGTTGCGTGTCGCAATGGGTGACGCAAAATGGCGCAGGCTCAGATTCTCGGATTTCCAATCGTTGACCAGCGTCTTGTACATCTCTA
>DASTJX010000230.1:0-6307 GCA_035716265.1 Nitrospira sp. | reverse complement strand
CTGGCTCTCTTGCCGGTCGTGCTTGGCCGGTTCATCCCGCTCACCGTGTCGTCCCGTACCGTCATTAAGGTGGGGTTCTTAATGGTGGTAGTCGGGGATGCCATCTGGTTGACGCCGCACGGCTTCGTCCCGACCGGAGCCAAACTGGTGGCCGATTTGGAATTGCCTTCGGATTGGAACTTCCTGGCGCTCATGCCGGCGAAGAATTCGGCGGCTTTCACGTTGGTGTTTGTGACGGTCGTGAACTACATCATCTATAACCGGGCCATCAATCAGGGCACGATCGTCTGGGGGAAGATTGATTTCGTCTCGCAATTTGTCCTGGTGTTTCTCGCATTCACGTCAATTTGGACAATGGGCTTGATGGGGGCAGTCCGGTCACTGTTACGAAAATACTTCCATACTTACAATCTGCTGCCGGATTTCACCCCAGAGTCCTTCACCCCGACGTTATCGTATTCAGCCTGGTGGATCACCGCGATCACAGTGGCCTTTTATGCGGTGGTCAGCTTTGCCATCTTTGTCACGCTAAGGCCGACAGAGGCGAAGAGCCATGCACCAGAAGCGACTCCAGCTCCAGCTGGAGCCAAATAACTCCGGGTCGAACCTTCATGCAAGCAAAAGGATCGCTATGGGGAACATGATCAAGAAGCTGGTCGTGGGATTGATCGTCGGTGGAGCGCTCATCGGCATTACGAAGGCCCTGGAATTCCCGACGGTGTTTCAGTGGATGTTCTTTGCCTATGCCATCCTCGGGACTGCCGTGTTCGTCCTCCTCGATGCGCCGTCCCTCAAGCCGGTCGGAGGGGTCAAGGCCGTCGGCGCTCTCGTGATGTTCTACATCGTGCTGTGTGTCGCCTATATTGCCGGCGCGTCTCTCTGGCCGCAGTACGATCCGGAAGACGAAAAAGGAAAGATTGAAAAAATTCTGAAGCCTAAACGCGCGGCGACCGAACAGGGAAAGGCCGAAGAATTGCTCGCCCGGGCGAAGGCGCTCGATGAGCAGGCAAAGGCCCTGGCAGCCCGGCTCAAGGCGTTGGGCGGTGATCAGGCACCTGGATCGCAGGCCGCGGGCGGTGCCGGCGCCCCGCCATCCACGACGGGCGCCGCCGGCGGGGACCTTCTCGCTGTTGGGGAAGATCAATGGCAGCTCCAGGAGTGCTACAACTGCCACAAGCTGCGCGGCGAGGGCGGGAAAAAACGCGGGCCGGAGCTCGACAATATCGGTAATCTTTTGACCGTCGACGAGATCAAGCAGAAAATCCTCGATCCCAAGAGCTGGATGGCTGAGGGTTTCGAGAAAGAGTACGAAAAGGGCAAGATGCCCGACAAGTACAAGGATCTCATGGAAGAGCGCGACGTGGTTGCCCTGGCCTCATGGCTGGTCACCTTCAAGAACACCTCGGTCAACACGCCGAAGCCGATCAAGAAGAAGTAAACAAAGGCACATGCAACCGCAATTGAAATCGAAGGTCCGCTGCACAGACCGGGAAATCGGCGAGGTGACGAAGGTCATCGTCGATCCGCTCTCGCATCAGATCAGCCACATTGTCGTCTCCATGAACGGGAGCGGCGAGCGGCAAGTTGCTATGGCCTTCGTGCAGGCCGTCACGGACGACGCGGTGCAGCTGCGCAACACCTCCTCGGAGATCGTGGCTCTTCCGCCCTTCAAACGCGACGAATATGTCAGTACGCACGAAGTCGAAATCGCGCATTTGGAAGACAATCTTCATGTCACGCCGGGCGAAGTACTCGTGCCCTTCCCTGAATTGGAAAAGAACGTCAAGCGCCGTACGTTCTTCATGAATTTTACCCATGCCATCGGGTTCCTGATTGGGCTGCCGATCGCGTTTCCGATCCTCCGGTATCTCATGAAGCCCATGTATGCCCCGTTTGACAACGCCTGGCTCAAGATCGGCAACGTCGGAAAGATCAAGGCCGATGACATCGGCATCCAGTTCAAGTACAAGAAAAAAGTCAAAGAAGCGTATCTGCCGGAAGCCGAGGTCGAAAAAAACGTCTGGATTTTGAAAGCCACCCCTGCGGTGCTGGACAAGGTCTATCAAGGCAAAGACATGGAGTTCCGTGACGCCTCCGGAAAATCCGTCTGGACCAATAAGAAGGACATCCCCTATGTGGCCTTTTCGGGGAAGTGTCCGCATCTCGGCTGCGGGTACAAATGGCGACAGCATAAAGTGCTCGGGCAGGTCTTCCTGTGCCCCTGCCACTTGAGCATCTACGATGCGTCCGGGAAGGTGCTCGACGGTCCGGCGCCGCGTCCCCTCGACGCGCTGCCGATCAAAGTGTCCGCGAGCGGGGAAGTCCAAATCATCGACATGGAATTTAAAGCCGGCACCAAGTCCCAAATTCGGATCATTTAAATGGCACAGTCAACGCTTCCCAGCACCGAGCCTACCGCGATCGAAAAAGTCGTAGCCTTCGTCGACGAGCGCATCGGCTTGAAGCAGATGCAGGCGAAGATGCTCAACGAGCCGGTTCCCGGCGGCTCCCGTTGGGCCTACGTGTTCGGCTCCGTGCTGTTGTTTATTTTCATTATGCAGGCGGTGACGGGCATCCTCTTGATGTTCTATTACGTGCCGACCGCCGATCACGCCTATGCGAGCACGCAGTACATCATTCATGACGTGGATTACGGCTGGTTCCTCCTGAGTTACCACTTCTGGGGTTCCACCGCGATGGTCGTCTGTGTCTTTGCCCATATGTCGCAGGTTTTTCTGTGGGGTGCCTACAAACCTCCTCGCGAAATGATCTGGCTGGTCGGCCTCGCGCTGTTCGGCATCGTCATGGGTTTCGGGTTCACCGGCTACCTGCTCCCCTGGGATCAGCGCGCCTATTGGGCCACAACCGTTGGCGTCGAGATTATGGACAAGACGCCAGTGGTCGGAGATTTCATGGCTCGATTCCTCAAGGGCGGTCCCACGCCCGGCCAGATGACGCTCAGCCGGTTCTTTGTCATCCACGTCATGATCCTGCCGGCCGCTCTTATGGGTCTTGCGGGCCTCCACCTCTTCCTGTTCAGAGCGGCCGGTCCGGCCGGACCTTTCCGCGGGACGCCGGAAGAAATCCGCGCCAAGACCGATTACTTTTTCCCGCGGCAGGTCTGGAAAGACATCGTCGGGATGGCCGTCGTCTTCGCAAGCATCTGCGCCTTAGCCTTTTGGGAGCCGGTCGTGCTTCTTGAAGAAGCGACACCCGACCCGGGCGATTACCATCCCGAACCCGAATGGTACTTTTTGTTTTTGTTCCAGTTGTTGCGCTTGAAAGTATTCGCCGGTGAGTTCGGACAGTTCCTTGGCGCCATCGCGTTGCCCGGCGCATTCATGGCCCTGCTGGCGGCGTTGCCGTTCATTGATCGCGATCCCGAGCGAAACATTTTCAAGCGTCCGATCGCTCTCATCGGTTGGATTGCGGTGATGACGGCGATTCTCTTGTTTACGGTGTCTGCGATCATCAACCGTGAATTTCTGGATTAATTGCCCCGCGGCCGACCTGTACAAATGTTATGAGCGACGAACGAGACTCTCTCTCTCCTACGAAAGTCGGCCTTGGTATCCTTTGGTCCGCATTCTGGACGGCCCTGCCGATCAAACTGGCCTTTGCCATTGTATTCATGGCGATGGATGTGATGCAGTTCGAAAACAGGCTGGGGCTGGCCTTCTTCATGCTGCTGGCGAGTCCCGTGACCGTCTTCGCGCTGCCGATCATTTCCATGGCCTTGGAGTCGCATATCGGCGAAGGCGCCGGCATCCCACTCCTCTTCCTACTGGCGATTCCCGTCGATATCTGGGCGCTCGGAGTCGTGGGGCGCACCTATTTCCTTGAGAAATTCCGCAAGGAGCCGCCCGATGGACTGGGACTGACGCTCTGGTGGAAGTCTGCCGCTGTCGGTGCGATTTTCTTGCCCATCATTTGGTTCATCGTCAGTACGGTGACCTCCACCGCGATTTCGATGGTCCATTCCCTTCTGGATATGGAGATGTTCAAGGGCCTTCCAGTCGCCGAGCGGATCAGCGTCGAGTTGAGCCTCTGGGGCGGCGTGTCCGCAATCGTCCTGCTCGTGCTGCTGCTCATCGGGGTCTCGCTCATCGGCCGGATCATTCGCGGCACCGCCGAAGCCGCCCGCCCGGTCGCCGAAAATTATCAGGGCATCGTCAAGCGCTGGGATTTGATGCGTGTGCCGGCGGATCAAGGGTTGACGCTGACGGCGGTGACCCTCGGCGGCGTGGTCCTCTCGGTCCTGTTTTGGGCGTTCCTCCCGCTGACGACTCCGCATCCCCACGAGTGTTGCAAGAAACCGGACGTCAAAGCCGAGCCGCCGTTCAGGCCGGTTGAGTCCCTCAACAAAGATGAAAAGATGATGGCACAGCTGGAAATTCAGGTCAGCGCGTTGGAAAAACAGCTGGCCCAATCCGAGAAGGACAAAGGCAAGGGAAAGCCGAAAGCCGCGAAAGAGGCCGCTCCTCCCGTGCCCAAGAAACCGTAATCGTGCTCCATTGGATGAGGTGAGTACCATGCCACACCAGGGCGGACATCTACAGCGCATGCTCCACGCTCTTCGCCGTCAGGGAGGATGGCTTCCGGCATGGATGTGTGCAGCGAGCTTGCTGGCCTTGCCCTCGCTCGGGCTCGCAGCAGAGGGGACGACTGGACCGGTGGAGTATCGCGATATCCCAGGCATCGGCAGCCGGAATATCGTGTGGGTCATCGCCCAGCTCCATTTGCTGTTGGCAGGTTTTGTCCTGGGCGTTCCCATCTTCGCCTGGCTCTGCGAAATCGTCGGCTGGAAAAGCGGCGAGAAACGGTACGACAAGCTGGCCAAAGAGTTTACGAAACTGCTGACCTCCTCCTACGCGACGACCGCACTCTTCGGCGGAATTCTGTTGTTCCTGTTGATCGGGTTCTATCCCAAACTCATGAACTATCTAACCGATATCTTTTTCCCCTCGTTTGTCTTTTATTGCATCCTTTTCCTGCTGGAGACGGCCACGCTCTATCTCTATTGGTATGGCTGGGACGCCATGCAGGACGGCGGGAAAAAGACGTTTCACATTTTTCTCGGCTTCCTGCTGAACCTCTTCGCCTTTTTCATCATGATCGTGCCCAACTCCTGGGCGACATTCCAAGCCAGTCCTGTCGTCATTGCGGAAGGAACGGACATTCAGCGAGCCTGGGCGGCGACTTGGAATCCGACGTGGTGGCCGGTGAACATCCATCGCTTGATTGCCAACGTCGTCCTCGGCGGCTACATCTGCGGCGCCTACGCCGGCATTCGGTATCTGGCCGCCCGGAATGCCGAGGAGCGGGATCACTACGACTGGATGGGATATGTCGGGAACTTCATCGGGGTGTTTGGTCTCCTGCCGCTTCCCTTTGCCGGCTATTGGCTGATGCGGGAGATTTACCAGTACAACCAGCAGATGGGCATTACGCTCATGGGCGGATTCCTGTCCTGGCTGTTCATACTGCAAGCGATGCTGATCGGGGTGCTATTCCTCGGCTCGAACTATTATTTCTGGCTCGGCATTACCCACCGGATACCCGGCTCCGAAGGCCAGTACAAAAAACCCATCATGACGATGTTAGTGATATTACTGTTGTGTCTTGGTGTCTGGATGACGCCGCACTCATTGGTGGCGAGCTTAGAGGAAGCCAGAAAGATGGGCGGCACGCACCATCCGCTGCTCGGTGTCTTCGGCGTCATGTCTGCCAAGATGACCGTGGCCAATCTCATGATCCTCGTGACGTTCATGAGCTTCATCATGTATTGGCGGGCCGGTAAGCAGGAGACGGCGACCTGGGCTAAGGTCGCGCGTTCGGTCATGGGGGCGGTCCTCGTCCTGGCGGGCGTCGCGGTGATCATCCTCGGCGTGTGGGGCTATTTTGTTCCCGCCATCATCCGCATCAATTACTTCTCGACTTCCCAGGTGTTGATCGTCTTGTTTGTGATGTTGACCATCACGCCGCTCACGGCGCTGTTGCTCAAGAGCGCGAGAACGACCACCGAAATGGTTTGGGGCCGAATGCCTCCACGTGCCGGGTATGCGCTCGTGCTCAACGCGGTGATGGTGATCTTGCTGATGACCCTGATGGGATACGCCCGGTCATCGTCTCGCGTTCACTGGCACGTGTACGGAGTCATGCGTGATTCCTCACAATATGCCTTCTCACCTGCGCTCGGTTATGCGGCGGCGTTCATGGCGCTCAATACGTTCCTCTTTTGCATGCTGGTAGCCTTCATTTTCTGGGTCGCCACGATGGGGGACAAAGGCAAAGCGGGGCCTAGTGC
>DASTJX010000229.1:0-4661 GCA_035716265.1 Nitrospira sp. | reverse complement strand
CGGCGCGGCGGCCGGCGCGACACTCGAACACAGCCACTCCCAGTTAATCGCGCTCCCGGTCATTCCTACCAGCGTGATGGACGAGATTGAAGGCTGCCGCCTGCACTATCAACAAAAGGAACGGTGCATGTATTGCGACATCCTGAAGCAAGACATCATACAGGGAGAACGCATCGTGGCGGAGAATGCCGAGTATGCCTGCCTGACGCCGTTCGCACCGAGGTTCCCCTTTGAAATGTGGATTCTTCCCAAGCGGCATGCCGGCCACTTTGAAGAGAGCGAGAAACAGCACTTCGAGTTTCTGGCACGGATTCTATCGGAATCACTTCGTCGGATGGATCGGGTGCTCTCAAAGCCGGCTTACAACTTTGTGCTCCATAGCTCTCCGGTGCATGAAAAAACCGGGGAATTTTACCATTGGCACATCGAACTCATTCCGAAGCTCACTCAGGTCGCCGGCTTTGAGTGGGGCTCAGGCTTTTACATCAATCCCGTCTCGCCGGAAGAGTCCGCAAGATGTCTGCGCGAAGCAGTCCTCTAGACCGACTTTCCTCCCTTGCTCCCGTTCATAACGCAGGCTTAAGATAGCGCATGCACGTCCAGTTGAGTCATCCGGCAAGGACCGTTGAAATCAAAGGGCCGAAGCGGACGAAGGATCTGTTGCGGGAGCTCAATCTCGTGGTAGAAGCGCATCTTGTCATCCGTGGCGACGAACTCGTGACCGAGGATGAAATGCTACAGGACAAGGATCAGGTTGAAATCAGACCGGTGATCTCAGGCGGGACTTCCTAGCAGGACCCTTCTCGCTCTCCCTCTTTAGCAAGAGCTTGAGTCCCTAGACGGAGGAATGCGTCACGCCCTGGCAGGAGAATTATTTCGGGGGAAAATGCGAGAGGATACGCTGCACAATAGCTTTCGTGCGCTCGTCGCGTTGCCCGGATGTCAGGCCCTGATCGACCTCTCCGGCGGCAGTTCCGCGCCACACCAACTTCTGCGATGCGCCATCGATGACGTCGATGAGTAGTGTGCCAGTGAGAGAGGAGTGCCCCTCGCTGATCGATGGTGTCGTTTCACGGACCGACCGTGTATCTGCTGAATGCAGAAACGGATGACCGGCCATTCCCTCGGAAAAATATTGGGACGAAACTGTAGGACTGTTGTCCTTCAATCCGATAGTGTACGTCACAAAGAAGTCCGGCCTGCCGTCCTGAAGAGTCTGATAGCCCTTCATGCGCAATTGTGTTCCGATGGCGATTCGAACGCGCATATCGACCGCCGAGTTGTCGGCGCGTCGATCGCCGGTCTTTTCCTGCTCCCCCGGTAACCACGCATAGGTTTTGTACCCGCCGAAGTTCGTGTTGCGGTCGAAGTCATAACCCGTTCTTGGCAATGAGGTGCACCCAGCAACCACGAGCAGAAGGCCGATGATCAAGGGTCTCCATGTCATGACGGTCATGCCTGTCCAAGTGCCGACACAACTATCGAGGTGGAAAATGAGCCAGCATCGCCCGGACGATAGTGCCGATGCGCTCATCGCGTTCTTTGGGACCGAGGCTCTGATCAACCTCCGCCTGGGCTGACGCTTGCCACACCAATGTTTGTGATCCCGCATCCACAATGTCGATCAAGAGCGTGCCTTCGTGGTATGGCTGTATGTCACTTGTCGTTGTGTAGGTACCATGCACTCGATCGCCGATGTAGTGCTGAGTGGATGCCCCTTTGATCATATCCTTCATCCCCACCCGGTAGGCGACCAGGAACTCCGGGTGGCCGTTTGCCGAGACAGTATACCCTTTTGCACGCAGTTGCGCGTCTATGGCCGTTCGAATGCGGGCATCCACGAGAGAGCTCTGCACGCGCCGGTCGCCCGTCGCTGTTTGCGCGCCGTCAACCCATGCGTACGTATGGTAACGACCGAAATCGGCGCCCCGGTCGTAATCATAACCAATCTTCGGCGAGACGCAGCCGAGGGCAAAGGCACAGAGAAGCATCCAATATGCGGGGTAACCCCATCGCATGTCTTGCAGCAGCATGGGAAAAATATGCCGTCCTGTCAAGAGGGCGATGACGGCATTCGAGACCTCATGTCCGCTCCATCATTGGTCAATTCGTACTGACACCACATTTGCATTTGCCATCAGCCCGCTCGTAAGATCCACTGATGAACTGCACGAAGTGCAAGACGAAAGCGGTCCTCAAAATTCCCCGGCACCATGCGGCGTTTTGCAAGGGTTGCTTCACGCACTTCGTACATGACCAGGTGGCCCGAGCGATTAAGTCCGAACGGATGTTTGCGAAGGATGACCGGATTCTGGTTGCCGTTTCTGGCGGAAAAGACAGTTTGGCGCTGTGGGAGATTCTGCTCAAGCTCGGCTACAAGGCCGACGGGTTCTATGTGAACCTCGGAATCGGCGGCTATTCGGAACGGTCCTATACCATGGTGCGCCGTTTTGCGGACTCGGTGGCCTCGCCGGTCGGCGCCGCCTTGCACACGCATACGGTGGAACAGGAGGAAGGCGCCGGCATCAAAGAATTGGCGCAAGTCGTCCATCGTCCCACCTGTTCGACTTGCGGCACCATCAAGCGGTATCAATTCAACCGAGCGGCCATCGAACGGGATTATGACGTGATGGCCACCGGTCACAACCTCGACGACGAAGCGGCACGGTTGCTCGGCAATGTCTTGCACTGGCAAGATGATTACCTCGAGAAGCAGGGACCGACACTACCGGCTTCGGTTGAAGGGTTTGCGAAGAAGGTGAAACCTCTCTACCGGCTGTCCGAGCGGGAACTTGCGGCCTATTGCGTCCTGCATAAGATCGCCTACATTGTGGACGAATGCCCTATGGCGCAAGGGGCGCGCACCCTCCTCTATAAAGAGGTGCTCAACCGGTTGGAGACCGAATCTCCGGGCACGAAGCAATACTTCTACTGGGGTTTTTTGGACAAACAGCGCCGCAAGCAGGATGCTCCGCTCACGATGACCGAAAAAGATCAAGCGCTGCTCCATCCTTGCGCCACGTGCGGACAGCCGACCACCGCTGAGGTGTGTTCGTACTGCAAATTGATGGCGCGAGCCAACATGCCGGCGCGATAAGCCATGTGTCGCCTATGCAGCGCTGCTTACGCTTGATCTGTGCAAACACGGTATTATCTCTCTGACACATGGCAACCACTCCACGTGATTTCTACCAGGTGCTCGGACTTTCTCGAACGGCATCGGCCGACGACATCAAGAAGGCGTATCGACGGCTTGCCCGTCAGTACCATCCAGACCTCCATTCCGGATCAAAGAAAGCCGAAATGGAGAAGAAATTCAAAGAGCTCAACGAAGCCAACGAAGTCCTTTCCGATGCGGACAAACGCAAGAAGTACGATCAGTACGGCGCCCAGTGGGAACAGGCAGAGGCCTATGAGAAGGCGCAGCGACAGGCCGGCAACCAGGGGTTCTCTTGGCAGCAGCAACAATCGGGCGGCGAGTTCCGCAGTGAGGATTTTTCGGATATTTTTGAGAACCTGTTTAGTGGACGAGGCCGTGCTGGGACATCCAGCCGCGGGTTTTCCGTCTCGGGTGCAGATCTCGAAGCGGATGTCGAGCTGACATTGCGAGAAGTGCTGACCGGCGTCACGAAGCGGGTGAGCTTGCGCGAACCGGTCTCCTGCCCGACCTGTCAGGGGAGCGGCGCGTTGCGCGGACGGACCTGCCCCACCTGCTTCGGTGCCGGTACGACGACAGAATTGAAAACCATTGAGGTCAAAATCCCCGCCGGCGTCCAGGACGGCACGCGGGTGCGCGTGGCAGGCAAGGGGCAGCCCGGTTCGAACGGTGGCAAGCGAGGGGATCTGTATCTCCATGTGACGATCAAACCGGACGCCGTTTTTCGCCGTGAGGGGAGCGACATTCACGTCACGCTCCCGGTGTATCCCTGGGAGGCGGTTGTGGGCGCAGAGGTGATGGCGCCGACACTCACCGAGCCGGTCAAGGTCAAGGTGCCGGCCGGGAGCAAGGCCGAAGGCAAGTTACGGCTCAAAGACAAGGGTCTTCCGTCAGCTGGAGGAGGTCGAGGCGATCTCTTCTTAAACCTTCAGATTGTCGTCCCGCCGGCAGTGACCGAAGAAGAGCAGACCCTCTACCAGCGATTGGCACGAGGCCAACATCCGGATCCCCGTGCCGAGGTCCTCAGGCAAACACGAATGCGATGACCGCATGACCCCGACCGAATACGGCGTGCTGGCCTTCAGCTCCCTTTTCGTCATTGTCGATCCCATCGCGACCGTTCCCGCCTTCCTCGCCATGACCGCCCGCTGCACGCTTGTGCAACGGTTGCGCATGGCGCGGGTCGCCTGTCTGGTCGTCGTCATGATTCTGAGCGGGTTCGCGCTCGCCGGCCAATGGCTCTTCTCTCTTCTGGGGATTACGCTTGCCGCCGTCCAGGTCGCCGGAGCGCTCGTGCTCTTGCTCGTCGCCTTGGACATGCTGCGCGCTCAGCGTTCGCCGGTGCAGGAAACGGCGGCAGAGACGGCGGAGGGCGCGGCAAAAGACGATATTGCGATCACGCCGCTTGCGGTGCCCATGCTCGCAGGTCCTGCCGCCATTTCCACCATTATCCTCTTGGACGCGCAGGCGCTGTCATGGTCCTATCGAGGCATTCTGCTGGCTT
>DASTJX010000228.1:0-3170 GCA_035716265.1 Nitrospira sp. | reverse complement strand
CGATTTACAAGGAGTTACAACATGGCTGTCCTACATAGGACAGCGTCAGCTGTAAGAACGGTTGGCAGAGTAATGGCCTCCCAATCGGCTGTATATACTGAGCTGCGAAAGCTAGAACTTAATCTGACAGTCAGCTAGAGTCCTCCCTCTTCACGGAAGGAGCGAGGACGATGACGACGGAGCAGAAGATCATCAAGACCAAAGTCGGCGTGTTGGAACTGGCGAAGCAGCTCGGCAACGTCTCCAAAGCCTGTCAGCTGATGGGGTACAGCCGCGATAGTTTCTATCGGTTCAAAGAGCTCTATGACACCGGCGGCGAGGCCGCCCTCCAAGAGATTTCGCGGCAGAAGCCTCTCCTCAAGAATCGGGTGGCGCCTGAGGTGGAACGGGCCATCGTGCAGATGGCCATTGAGCAGCCGGCGTGGGGGCAGGCCCGCGTGGCGAATGAATTGCGCAAGCAGGCCCTGACCATCTCCCCGGCGGGCGTGCGCTGTATCTGGCTTCGCCATGATCTCGAAACGATGCGGAAACGATTGAAGGCGCTGGAAGCAAAGGTGGCGCAAGAAGGCCTGGTGCTCACCGAAGCGCAAGTGGTGGCGCTCGAGAGGGCGACGGCGGATAAAGAAGCGCACGGGGAATTCGAGAGCGAATGTCCCGGCTACTGCGGCGCGCAGGACACGTTTTACGTCGGCACCTTAAAGGGCGTGGGCCGGATCTATCAACAGACCTTCATCGATACCTACAGCAAGGTCGGCTTTGCCAAGCTGTACGACCGAAAGACGCCGGTGACCGCCGCGGAATTGCTCAATGATCGGGTCTTGCCCTTCTTCGAGGAGTACGACATTCCGCTGAACCGCGTGCTCACCGACCGCGGCACGGAATACTGTGGGGCCCCGGAGCGCCATGAGTACGAACTGTACCTCGCCGTCGAGAACATTGATCACACGCGCACCAAAACGCGGCATCCCCAGACCAACGGAATCTGTGAACGCTTCCACAAAACGATGTTGAACGAGTTTTACCGCGTGGCGTTCCGGAAGAAGATCTATCAAACGCTGGAGGAGCTCCAAGGTGACTTGGACAGGTGGCTCCAGGAGTACAACGAACAGCGCCCCCATCAGGGCCGCTGGTGCTATGGCAAGACGCCCATGCACACGTTTATCGATAGCGTGCCGCTGGCCAAGGAGAAAATGTTAGCGGCTTAACCCGGTGAGGACTCACTGTCTGTCAGATGAAGTCTTGAGCTATACACATAATCCGACCGAGAAGGGACTCTTCTGTAAGCGCCACACCGACGTCCCCTTTCCGTCTTATCGCTTTATTCCAGGAGAATCGCCGCATCCTCGCCGGGATAGGCACGGCCACTCTTTCGGGCAGCCTGAACCAAAGCCCGGCCGCTTTCCACCCACCCACTGGCGCACATCGCGGGCGTATCTGTTGGGCATCGACCTATTCAATTTCGGCTATTGGTGGGAAAGCCACGAGCAATTCGAGGCCTTGTGGCATGCATTCGGGCACCACACGCGCGAAGGCTCTTTTTTTAAAGGCCTGATCCAACTGGCGGCGGCGTGTATCAAGGGGGTGATGAACAATCCGGCCGCGGCGAGCAGGCTCTTGAAGAATGCGTCCATGGCGCTCAAACAGGCCCCATCCCATTGCATGGGCCTCAATACCGATCGTCTCATCGAAGACATGAGCCGCATTGATGTCGCGGGAGGTGAGATCTCGATCTATCTCCTGCTCGAACCCATGGAAGTCGCTCCGCCATCGACTATGAGTGGCCCGCCAAAGACTTGAACCCATTCGACGAGATGCGTCGAAAGGAAGGGAACGAAGGGTCCTGCGCCTCTGAGCTATTGGTAGCTTTCAGATTCGGCGGGAAATTTGCGCTGCTCGACTTCTTCTTTGTACCGTCGAAGGGCCTGCAAGGCGTCTGCTTTGAGGTGCGCGTAGGGCCGGACAAACTTGGGCACGAAGTCATCGAAGAGTCCCAAAAGATCGTAGAGGACTAGGACCTGGCCGTCGCAATGCGGGCCGGCACCAATCCCGATTGTCGGAATGGCCAAGGCTTCCGTCACTCTCTTCGCCAACGACGCGGGGATCGCCTCGAGCACAAGCGAAAAGACGCCGGCTGCTTGCAATGTCCGGGCATCACCGAGCAACCCTTCCGCCCGATCACTCTCCTTGCCTTGAACCCTGTACCCTCCGTACTGATGCACTGACTGCGGAGTCATGCCGAGATGACCCATGACGGGGATTCCGGCGCTCGTCATGGCCTGAACACGATCCGCCATCACACCTCCGCCCTCCAGCTTGACCGCCGCTGCACCAGCTTGGAGCAAACGTCCGGCATTCCGAACGGCATCTTCGCGGCTGGCTTGATAAGACATAAACGGCATATCGGCGATCACAAACGCGCGCTGTGCAGCCTTCGCGACCATAGTCGTATGATACAGCATCTCCTCCATCGTCACCGACAGCGTGTTCGGCTTCCCCTGAACGACCACGCCCAGCGAATCGCCGACAAGAATGATGTCGATGTCGGCCTGTTCCACGATGCGCGTGAACAACGCATCATACGCCGTGACGACAACCAGTTGTTTGCCGTCTCGCTTGCGCTTGTGAAAGTCCGGGACCGTCATCAGGCCAGCTCTGCCTTCGTGAGAATCTCAGGAATCCGATCGGTTGCCTTGATCGCCATAATGTGGACGCCGTCGCAATGCGGACGTACAGCCTTGATGGTTCGCACCGCAATTTCGACGCCGACCTCAAGCGCGTGCTTGTCACCCGCTTGACGCAATTCCTCAATCATATCGGACGGCACGGAGATGCCGGGGATATTCGCATTCATGAATTCGGCCATCTTGGCGTTACGCAACAGCAAAATGCCCGCCAACACCTTCACCTTGAATGGCCGCACGGTCTGCATGAAGTGTTGGAATTGGTCGGCATGATAGATGGCCTGGGTTTGAAAAAACTCGACGCCCGCTCTCACCTTCACTTCAAATTTCACCAACATCGGTCCAAGCGGATCGGCTTCGGGCGTGACTGCACCGCCGATCGTAAAGTTCGTCGCACCGTCGAGCTTGTGCCCTGCGTAATCTTTGCCGCTGTTGAGGCCCTTCACCAATTGCATCACCTGAACCGAGTCCAAGTCATACACTGGCTTG
>DASTJX010000227.1:0-15983 GCA_035716265.1 Nitrospira sp. | reverse complement strand
GGGGACCGAGACAGCAGAACCGCTTGCTTGGAATAGCAACCGATCATTGTAAGTAAACAATGAGGCTGATTTGAAAGCCGTATTACCTGAGAGGAAGTAACTGATGGCAATTACACAGCGGACTGGTACTGGAGATATGCGCTGCTTAGCCTTGCTGGGTGGCTCAATAGCACGGCGTCCTTTTTACAACTTCTCTCGTACGAGCTCGGAATTGCTGTCGACTTTAACAGTGCTTTCAGGCGTCTCGGTGACCAGCCCGCAATCCAAACAAATCCATGCGCAGAGGGACGTTTGCTCTGTGGGTCCTGCCATGGCAGGCAAGTAGTCCGCAAGCATGAGACCCTGACACTTATTGCATTCCATGGGACTTCTCCGCTCACTACTCTCTCGAGAATATAGACGCAGTTGACCGGTGGCGATACATCCCGAAGAAGTACTTCCGACGAGGGGGACCCTGACATGTATGCTGCTTATATTGAATCCGCCGGTCTTCGTCGAGAGTGGTCAAGGGTGAGGTAGTAGCAGGCTATCTCCGGCGTTTCATCATCGGGCAGGGATTTATACCCGGGCTTCCTTTGCGGGCGGTTTCCTTTTTTCGAAGGATCACAGAAGAGAGAAACCCCGCCTCGTCGCAGTGTTGTCGGCATGCGCCATGGAAACCACTCTGCCGCAGCATGCCGTGGGGGGTCTAGCTGTGAGGATCTAAAGAACTGTAACGGAGGTACTGCCACGGTGCGCCTGAACAGACCTAGCCAGCGCTCGCTAACCGGCTTCGGCAGCAACGCTGGCTGAAAGCATGGCAAGGTAATCCACTCGTTGGCGAACCGCATGACGGAGATCAGCTGCCTTCGCAGTGGGTTGAAGCGGAACCTCTCGACAGGCCTACAAACAGCGAAAGATCTGTGTAAAAAGTTGGTTAAGGAATCCCTAGCGGTCTTGAATCTTTTGATACTCCGTTATACTCTTTGCTCTCATGAACCGAGCTTTGAATTTGCATCACCTTTTCTCGCTTAAAGAACTTCTTCCACTTAGAATCCGCGGCTGAAACGCTCCAGCCTTTTGTCCGCGTCTTCCTCACATAGAGGCTCAACATGCATCTGGCTTACCCTAAGCATGACGTTTGGATGATAATTTATGAATTCGTCGTGACTGCCTGTATGGAGTTAGATATTGATGGAATATCACCGCCGACCCCACCCTGCTCAGAAGTGTGGTCCATGCTGTCAGATACTGACAAAGAGGATGCTTGGATTCTCTTGCTGGAATGGCTAGAGCAACACGACGTTCTGGAAATACTGAATGAGCTGTCAGATTCAGATTGGTGCCGGAATCGAAGGCACTATGTAGCCGAGCCTGGATCAGACAGTCATGCCCCATATGGAAGAGATCCACTGCTCTGCGCATGACAGATGAGGTTGCTCCCGGGGTTGGGCCTCTGATGCAGATCGCTTGAATCAAGGCGCTACTTAACGGTGCCAACATTCACAAACACTGCATGTCCGTTCAAGTTGTAGATGAAGCGCAGCTCCTTTCTCTCCTTCAATTCATCACAGAGAGTGGTCACTCCTTCACAGCCGGAAAACCCATAGTCGTCGAACACCAGAATAGAACCTGGAGAAAGCCTCGGAAGGCTCCATTCGACAATATCTTTAGCAGATGAATAGACATCAACGTCGCAGTGCAAAAGAGCTATGTTCTCAACGATCTTATGTTGAGTCTCTTCTGGAAACACTCCCTGGAGCAATTGGACATTATTTAAAGACATTCCGACGATAAGAGCGTTCACAATTTCCAATGAAGTGTCGGCGTGTTCTCCACCTTTGTAGCAGGTATCATTGATGCCTGCTTTAACTACTCCCGCAAAAGTGTCTGCTAAATAAACTTTTTTATTTGGCAGATTCTTAACCGCCATCGCAAGCAATGCTCCGGTTCCACCTCTCCAGACACCTACCTCAAGAACGCACCCATCGATATTTGCAGTCTGTCTCGCGAGAGTCCACAACTCATAGCATCGATACAAATCGACCAAAGTGTGCGTGCTCATGTGTTTGTACGTTTGTTGAAACTCCATGTCATTGAGCCATGGAGAATATGTGGCATAAGGTGTCAGTCTCTGATGCTTTTTGCCTAAACCATCCTTGCCCCAGCTCTCCGGGGTTCTGTCCGATGTTCGGTTGTTCAACGTTCGATGGATTTCCAGTCCAGCGATCGTGAATAGTTTCTTTATCATTTCTTTTACACGCAACTTTATGGACTGATACATACGGCCTTAAAGGTCCTCGGACCAAATAGGGGTCCTATGAAAAAACGAGCGGCAATGGTATGAGAGCATGACCATTGTACGGCGGATCGGCACAATGATCCCATTCTTCACAATGGGCTGCATGTAAACTTGAAGCGGTTATCTCACTCGTCCTCCATTTTTTGGGAAGTCTGTTTCAGTTCTGAGTGAAAGCGCGAAGATAAGGAAGTCCATGGAGAGGAGCTCACTTCCTCGGGTTAGCAACATCTGTTACGGACAAAAGCGGACTGCTCACGAGGTATGAGAGGTGGAGCCGGATCTAACCGTTTGTATTGCTGGTGCGCCCGGCAGGAATTGAACCTGCGACCTGCGGGTTCGAAGCCCGACGCTCTATCCAACTGAGCTACGGGCGCACTGGGCTATTTCAAGCACTTTGCTTGAGACATTGTCAAGGTTATGTCGAGGGCACAACTACGACACATGCTTCAGAATGGAGTTGGCGAGTTCTTCCACTGAACGCCCGTCAGTCGGGATCGAATGGTCCGCTGCAGCTTGGTACTTGGGTATTCGCTCACTCAATACGTCGTAGATCTCGGCCACATGGGATTTTGTCCCCGTCAGCGAGGGTCGTTGGCTATCGCCGCCGATCCGAGACGCAATCGTCTCCACGGAGGCCGTCAACCAAAATAGCCGGCCGTTGCCTTTCAACAGTGTGACATTTTCATGACGCAAGATCGCCCCTCCCCCAGTGTCGATGATCAAATTGTCCCGGCCGGCAAGATCCTGGCATACCGCTGTTTCGAGATCACGGAAGTACTCCCACCCGTGCGCTGCAACAATGTCGGGAATCGATTTCCCAGCACGGCGGATGATCTCCTCATCGGTCGACACGAGCCGTCGCTCCAGTTGCGCAGCGAGAATCTTCCCAACGGCACTTTTTCCCGCCCCTCGATACCCGATCAAGACGATGTTCATTGCATCCCCACGTCATATTCGTGTGAGAACGCATGGGGATGATCGCGGGTGAGGGCGCCGAACAGCACGAGAGTCATGGAAACCGAGATTCTAAGACGGCGCGCATGACTTGAATAGGAGCCGATCGACCCGTCCATCGTTCAAACTGTGCCACCGCTTGATAGAGAAACATTTCAAGCCCCGAGATCGTGCGGCACCCGGCTGCTTTTGCCTCGGTGAGCAACTGCGTTTCACGCGGGTTGTACACGACGTCCATGACGGTCAGTTCGCGATGGAGGAACTTGGCTGGGACACAACTCCTGCCGGTCTTGGGCGCCATGCCGACCGGTGTGCAGTGGATAAGCACCCGAGCCTCTGCCAAGACGTCCTTGAGGCGCCCCTCATCGAGGTCCGACTCTCCGACACTCACTCCTGTCTTGTCCCTTAAATCCGTCGCAAGGTTCCTGCGCTCGTCCACCTCGATTCCCAACAGATCAAAGCGACGCACGCCGGCTTCCGCGGCAAGGGCAAATGCGATCGCACGCGCTGCACCGCCAGAGCCGAGAATGACGACGGATGCTCCCTTCAATGGAGCGTTGCCTTCCCTTAATGCACGGAGCGCCCCCGTCGCATCCGTGTTCATGCCGAGCAGCTTTCCTTCTTCCGCAACGATCGTGTTGACGGCGCCAATGTGCCGCGCCGTCGTGTCGACTTCATCGAGCAAGGGCAGAACGGCGACTTTGTGAGGAATGGTGACGCTGGCGCCGCGAAAATTCCCCAAGGCGCGCAGTCCGCTAACGGCATCACCAATTCTCTCTACCTTCCATGCCAGATAGACGAAATTGAGCGTCAACTTCTGAAATGCGGCATTGTGAATGGCAGGAGAGAGAGAGTGCTCGATGGGATTCCCAATGACTCCGCAAAACTGTGTGGCGGTGTTGATGTCCATGACGCTCGTGAGGTTGAACGACGTCTCAGCGTAGGTGTGTCATCCCTTGGAGACTGTCATGCCCCCGTCGATCGTGAACGTCCCTCCCGTCACCCAACCGGCTTCATCGCTAGACAGGTACAACACCATGTTCGCGACCTCCTCCGAAGTCCCCGGCCTTCGAATGGCGTAGTGAGCCAAAATCGGGCGTAGCATTTCAGGATTCGCCATCAATGGAGCGGCCATCGGGGTATCGACGAGACCGGGATTGACCACATTGCAACGGATGCCATCCTGGGCATAATCAATCGCCATGGCACGGGTGAGTGCATCAATCCCGCCTTTTGATGCCGCATAGGCCGGCGCTCCTGGGATCCCAACCAGGCTCGCGACCGAGGAAATGTTGACAATTGCTCCGCGTCCCTGTTTGAGCATGTGAGGAACGACGGCCCGTGTGATGCGAAAGACCCCTGTCAAATTCACATCAACGACCGTTGCCCAGGCAGAGTCATCTGTTTCGTGAAGTCGCTTGCCAAAATCGCCGATGCCAGCGTTGTTCACCAGGATATCAATGCGCCCAAAGCTGTCGAGCGCTCGCTGCACCACATCCCGCACGTGCGCTTCGTCAGTCACTGAACCGGTGACCGCCAAGGCCTTTCCCTTGTTGTGCCTGATACCACTGATGACGCGATCCAATTCCGCTTGCCTTCTGCCAGTGACGACGACGGCAGCCCCTTCATCGGCGAAGCGCTTTGCGACCGCTTCTCCTATGCCGGCGTTGCCGCCGGTCACGATCGCCACCTTACCCTCCAGACGATTCATGTCCCTGGTCCTTTCCATCTGCATCCCCTTGCATGTCCTCGTCAGTCGTCACTTGTACGCCTTGTGCGGGATTGCAGAATCCCGGGTCCACCTTCCTGGCCACGGTGAGAAATCCCGAATGCGCGACCATGCGATGATCAGGTCGTACACTACGACCGTCAACTGACCACGTTCGCAATAGCGTTTCAAAAGTTTCCAGCATGCCGAAGACGGCCGCCCGTTGGAGTGCCGTGACGGTCTGCTGTACCTGAGGCACCGTTGGGACAAAGCTCAGATAAATACCTCCGGATCGCAAGACGCGCGCGGCATGCGGAATCACTTGCCACGGCTCAGGAAGATCCAGCACGAGTCGATCAAAAGGCACCCCATCTTCGAGAAGGTCGATCCCTTCATAGGCGTTTTTGCGAAGTGCGATGAGGTTCGGCACCGGACCCATATATCGCTCAATATTGCTCCTGGCGGTCCTCGCAAAATCTTCCCGAGCCTCATACGTGACGACAAAGCCTCGAGGGCCTATGGCTCGTAAGAGCGCCATCGTCAACGCGCCTGAACCAGTGCCTGCTTCGAAAACCCGAGCGCCTGGAAAGACGTCGGCCCACATCGTAATGAGAGCGAGGTCCTTGGGGTACAGTACCTGCGCCCCTCGTGGCATCTTCAGAACGTACTCTCCAAAAGTGGGACGCATAGCCAACATGGTCTTACCGCCGGAAAGATGGACGACTGAGCCATCTGGTCTCGTGATCAGATCGTCATGAGCGATTCTGTGGCCACTGATCTGATAGATATCGCCGGCCTTCAGGGTCAACGCATAGTGGCGTCCTTTCCTGTCGACGAGGTGTATCCGATCGCCGTTTTGCAGTGATGAGGAGGACATGACGCGCCATTCTAGAAGCGCGACACTGGCTTTTCAACAATCCGAGCTTCTCCGATACCAGGGTTATCCCTGATGTGCGGGATGGGACAAATCGACCCCAGCGCTATCTCAAAGCCTACACATTCGCAGCAGGATTGCCTCAGCTCCTCCAAGATTCCCTCATTAAGCCGTTCTAATAGTGATGTTTTTTCATTGTGATCGCGCCGTGGAGCTCTCATCATCCATCCAGCATAAGACTTGCTGCGTAAATACTCTCGTGTGAATCTTTTGCGCTGGGATTGCCTCTCACCTAAAGAGCCTTATTTGTATGGAATCATCGAAGCCGACGTCCTTTCATACGAGTAGTAGAGGAGGAGGAAGAATTACATGAAAAACGACCTGTTCTCTGCCGATGGTCCAGAGCTGAAATCGCCGAAGCTAAAAGACACAGATACGGATCACTCCGAGGATAGCGATTTGCTGGATATGATCGGTCGCAATTCAGCAGAAGTGGAATCGGTACAAGAAGCGGCAAAACCCATAAAGCGTCAAATCGAGTCGAGCAGCCCCTTTTTGCTGGAGTCTCTCTATTTCCAATCCTTTGGCGAACGTGCGCTGCTGACAAGAGAAGAAGAAACTGCATTAGCGAAACGGATTGATCAAGGCTCAACGATAATCCGCGCGACGCTCCGGCACGTGCATCGTCTCTTAGCGAGCGTGAAACGAACGCAGACGATCACGGAAGTTCAACAAACGTTGCAGACCATCAGGCGGCTGAGCGGCTTATCGGCGACCGCCCTGGACACAGTCGAACGAAGTTTACTGGATCTGATAAAGGGAGAAGACGGTATAAAGGTGTCGGCGACTGTTATGAAAGCTCTAAAGAGCGACCTCGCAAGAGTTCGGCAGGCCCGGCAAGTGCTTGAGAAGGCCAAGGATGAGTTGGTCCGTTGCAACCTTCGTTTGGTGGTGGATGTGGCGAAGCATTATACGCGCCGCGGTCTCACCCTACTCGATCTGGTCCAGGAAGGGAACATCGGCCTGATGAAAGCGGCTGAACGTTATCAGTACCGGAAAGGGTTCAAGTTCAGCACATATGCCACCTGGTGGATTCGGCAAGGCATCACACGAGCCCTGGCCGACCAAAGCCGGACGATTCGAATTCCCGTTCACCAGACAGAAGCATCGCACCGAATTCTCCGCGTGACCAGGCGGCTGGGCCAACAACTTGGTCGGCCGGCCAAATTGGAGGAGATCGCGAACGTGTTGCGGATGCGGCCCGAACGGCTGCATGAGACGGTGCAAGCTTTCCAGGAACCCGTCGCGCTGGAACATCCCGTGGGTGACGGCGGGACGGAATTCGGGGAGTTGCTGCCGGACCTCCAGGCCGTTTCTCCTGACGCCCATGTGCATCGCACCGAAATGACCCATCAACTGGACAGGATTTTGGAGAATTTGACCCCGCGTGAGCAGACGGTGATCCGGTTGCGCTTTGGCATCGGCTATGATCAACCGAGTACGCTCGAACAAGTCGGCCAGAACCTCTCTGTGACGAGGGAGCGGATCAGACAAATCGAGGCAAAAGCGCTCAAGAAGCTCAAGACACCGGCGATAAAGGAAATGTTTGCCGCCATACAATAAGTGCGACGTCGGGGGCACAAAAGGGGTGAGGAGGCGACTCCTCACCCCTTTTTTTATTCCGCCTTTTCCGGAATTCATAGTTATGAGACAATGACCGCAACTCACGTGTGAAGTCTATGGCGACCCTTCCTCTATTCTTGATTCTCTTGGTGAGTCTGCTTTTCGATTCCGGGGCGTCGGCCAACCCCGGGTCAAGCGTTGTCGTGTCAGCCGACAAAACGCTCTCTGTCCCGGCCGTCGTGGCCAAAGTCCGGTCCTCTGTGGTCACCATCCTGACGCGTGGAGTGCCTGCCAGCCCGTCGCAAGTCCAGCCAGGTTCTGGTTCGGGGTCGGGTGTCATCATCGACGAAGGGGGATACATTCTGACCAACAATCATCTTGTGACTGGCGTCAAGAGCATGGTCGTAGGACTTTCGACTGGCCGTCTGACGCCGGGCCGCGTCGTCGCTCGCGATTTCTTGCTCGACCTTGCTCTCGTCAAAATCAATGCGCAGGATCTCGTTCCGGCGGTCTTGAACCCGAGACCCGATCTGGAGATCGGGGAGTCCGTGGTCGCCATCGGCAATCCCCTGGCGCTGAAAGGTGGCTCTACCGTGACCGTAGGCGTCGTCAGTGCGTTGGATCGATCGGTTTTGACTCCCGATGGCGAAACGCTTTACGACTTGATTCAAACCGACGCGGCTATCAATCCAGGCAATAGCGGCGGCCCGCTTGTGGACTTGTCCGGCCGAGTGGTAGGCATCAACGTCATCATTGCGCCTTCGGCGCAAGCCATCAGTTATGCCCTGTCGATGGAGGCGATTTACCCTCACATTCAATCCATGATGGTTCGCGGGTCGATCTACCGGCCGGATCTGGGCTTCACGCCGGTGACCATCACCCCAAGCGTCATGGCCAGTTTTGGTCTGGACGGGGATCGCGGTGTCCTTGCCTTGCAGGTCGATACGGCAAAACCTGCGGGAGTCGGTGGTTTGCAAAACGGCGACATCATCACGGCGGTCGATCAGCATCAAGTGTTCAACATGGGGGACTTTTGGCATGCGCTGCTTCGTTCGGGGGATCAACCTACCGTCCAACTGACTTTGCACGGGAGAAGCGGTCCGGCCACAATTCAGCTCCCGAAACCGGCTGCGTTGAAGGCGGCACAGTGACGGTCATTGGTTTTCCTGAACAGGCACAGCTTCTCGACCCCCTTATCAGGAGCTCATGTCCCCAGGGAGAGCTGATTACAATTGCCAAGCCCATTCGTTATGGGATTGCCTGGGGCCTTCAGCAACGACTCCACTCGGACCGCTTGTCGGGTAGGCGAGTGGACACGCTGTTGCTCCTTCAGCATCTGCCGGTCTATACCGTCGGCCGTCGCACGAAACCGGGGCATGTGAGACCGGGCCTTTCCTCCGGCTATTGCGACGTGCCAATAGAATCCACCACTCGCGGCGGGTCCGTCACCTATCATGGACCAGGACAATTAGTCGCCTATCCGATACTGGCACTCTCTCGTTATGCGCCCGGGCCAAAGACTTATGTGTGCATGCTTGAAGAAGTCCTCCTCAGGACGCTGGCTCGTTCGAATGTAAGCGGCTATCGTATCAAGAGGGCACCGGGTGTTTGGACAGAGTCGTCAGATGGCGAAGCCAAAATCGCCTCGGTCGGCGCACGTGTTGACCTTGGAATCACGCTGCACGGATTTGCACTGAACGTGGATCTTGATCTCTCTCCGTTTTCCCGAATTGTACCCTGTGGTCTGGACAGATGCCGCATGACCTCGATGGCGGAGATCAAGCGAGCGCCTGTGTCGCTTGAAGTAGTCGGCCGGCACATGGCGGAAAGTTTCTCATCCGTGTTTCAGATCGAGTGGAGACGCCCGTACCCGGGAACTATAAGGCCTTCCTGGAGTGAAGAGGAGCGGACGATTTAGCGTCGGAAGAGGACTAGCGCTGATGTCTTCCCTGCATGAACTCGACACGCCGACATTCAGACTGGCAGTCGCTCAGTTTGATGAAGCCGCAGAATTGATGGGCTTGGATTCGAATCTTCGTGAACGACTGAAATTCCCACAACGATCGCTGGTCGTCAGCGTACCCATACGGATGGATGACAATCGTGTGGAGGTCTATACCGGGTACCGCGTCCAACATGATTCGTCTCGAGGGCCGTCGAAAGGCGGCATTCGCTATCACCCTGACGTGAGCCTAGGTGAGGTGGCCGCACTGGCCATGTGGATGACTTGGAAATGCGCACTGGCCGATCTCCCATACGGCGGCGCGAAGGGCGGCGTAGCCGTTGCACCCAAACAATTGTCTCGAGGCGAGCTCCAACGCCTGACCCGCCGGTATGCCGCGGAAATTTTCCCTCTCATCGGTCCGGAAAAAGACGTTCCGGCCCCGGATGTGGGAACCGATGCCCAGGTCATGGCGTGGATCATGGACACATACAGCCAGCAAGTCGGTTACGCTGTGCCGGGAGTGGTCACGGGCAAGCCCCTTTCCATAGGAGGAAGTCTCGGCAGAGAAGAAGCCACCGGCCGGGGAGTGGTCTGCGTGATACTGGAAGCGCTCAAACATCTCCGCATCGACATTCGTCATACCACGGTCGCCATTCAAGGCTTTGGCAATGTGGGATCGCACACTGCCCGCATCATGGACGAATCCGGCGCGAAGGTGGTGGCGGTAAGCGACGTGGAGGGAGGTATCTACAATCCCGGCGGGCTCGATATTCCCGCACTGCTCGCAAAATACAAAGGCACCGGACAGGCGCTGGCGGAGACGAAATTGGGGGATCGGATCACGAACGATGAGCTTCTTCAGCTCGATAGCACCGTGCTCGTTCCCGCCGCCTTATCAGAACAAATCACGGACCGCAATGCCGCCAAGCTGAACTGTCGCGTATTGGCCGAAGGTGCCAATGGCCCGACGACAATCGGGGCTGACCGCATATTGCAAGACAAAGGAATCTTCGTCATCCCCGATATCCTCGCAAACTCAGGGGGAGTCATTGTCTCCTATTTCGAATGGGTGCAGGACGCCCAGCGGTTTTTTTGGAAAGCGACAGACATCCAAGAACGTCTCAACGATCTCATGACCGCCGCGTTCCAACGCACCCTGCAGTTCGCCACGGCCAAGCGAGCGACCATGCGGATGGCTGCCCTGATGATCGGCATTGATAGAGTTGCCAAGGCTCATCTGCATCGCGGCCTCTATCCTTGACAACTGCATGTCAGTGGATCACTACCGGTACTCGAGAGGAGCGATTCAGTGGACCGAGACACGGTCGGAAGGTTATGGGAAGCCCACAAACAGGAAGGTTGGCCTCGGATAGCCAGCCAAGTCGAGGGACCGCTGATGACGCTGGATACGGTGATCAGCGGCTGCGTCGTCTATTTTCTGGACAGCGAAGACGGCCTGGATGAGCAACGTCGTACCATCGTCGGCGACTGTCTTGCCGATCTTGAAGCCATGGAACCGGAGCTTGATCAGGATGGGCGGGCCTATTTCCAGCGTCTCCGCGAGCTCGGGACATTGCTCCTGATCGCAGGCCGCAGCTCTTAGTCTTGATATCGTTCTTTGTGGTCGTCATGCTCCCGGGGCGGGCCAGCAGCGGGCTTGGCCGCGGGATTTATTGCAACTTGCTGTGCCCTCCGATAGAATGAAATGAGGAATTTAGCCCTTGTGTGAGCTCAGATGTCTGCACCGTAGTTTGGATCAGGGAAAAAGGAGGAGCTGATGAAAGCGATGGTACGAATGGGTGTCCGAGCATGCCTGGCGATGGGCATGATCGGTCTGATCGTAGCATCGGCGCTCGCGGAACCTTACGAGCTGAGCAAAAACGATGTCATGGATCCGAAGGCGATCAAGAGTCCGGATATCTCTCTTTTCGGCGTCAAAATCGGTGATACCGAATCCAAGGCCATGGACGTGCTGGTCAATGAAAAAATTCCTGGCATCAAGGTCGAACAAGAAGCGTTGTTCATCTTTCTGGTCGACCAAAGAAAGCCCACCGGTCCTATGGCAGGCGTGCGCGTGCAGGATGGCAAAGTGGATCTGATTTTCATCAATAATCGTTTTGCCTACAAGACACGCGGCCTCTTTCGCAACGTGCTGAACAGCGAGAGCCCCGAAGATATTCGGAAACTATTAGGCCATGAAGATTACGGTGATGAAAACGTTATGGGAGCTGTGTTGGCGTACGACAAGCAGGGATTTGTGATCAATTACCTTGGCAAAGACGTCAACATCGAATTTTCACCTGTTCACTGACCGGCTACGAGCTGCGATATCCTACCGTTGCGACCTTCCATCTCGCAATGTATTCACGACCCGGGGAACATGCTGCTACCTAGCTAGCCCGTTAGAGAGAAGGGCCGGACGCACGCAATCCGTAGGTAATCAGGCTGGTGGCGGTATTCCACCGCCGGCTGGAATTCAGAATCACCAACAACAGATCACTGCCGTTTTGTGAGACCTTCGCAATGAGACAGCGCCCCGCCTTGGATGTAAAACCGGTCTTAATCCCTTCGACACCCGGAATTCTTCCCAAGAGCCGGTTGGTGGTGTGGAGAACATAGGGATGGTTGCCGTTGACCGGCATGATCGTGGCTCGCTCTTCCTTAACCAGGTCTCGGAAAATCGGCTGCATAAGAGCGATGATGCTCAACGTCGCGAGATCTTCAGCGGTCGAATAGTGCTCTGGACCGTCGAACCCGCATCCGTTGCTGAAGTGTGTATTGTGCAATCCAAGGGCCGCGGCCTTGTCGTTCATCAGGCCGACAAACTGCGTTTCGTCTCCCCCGACATGCTCCACCGCAGCGAGGCAGGCATCGTTCGCTGATACGATCAGCATTGCCTTCAGCAAGTCGTCGAGTCTGAAGACTTGGCCTGCTTTCAGGCGGAGGTGCGTTTTGTGCGCTCGAGCGGCCGCTGGGCTCACAGTGACCAGATCGTCAAGCCTTCCATGCTCTAAAATAACCAGAGCGGACATGATTTTTGTCAGACTGGCCGGGGATAGACGCTTCGCCGAGTCGTGCTCATACAGCACGCGGCCACTGTTCAACTCTTTGAGAAGAATGCTGTGAGCCGGGACCCGGCGCCACGGCAAGTGATGGTTGTCTTCGCTAACGGCAGTGACATGCCTGGTTTTTCCGTTCCCACGTTTCGCGAGAACTGTCGAAGGCGCCAGCAACACGAGGCAAAGGACGGCAACAAAGAAAGTGCACATTCGATGGGTGCAAGAAAAGACCGTGGCCTGCACAGTTCTTCCTCAAAGAGTAAACGATTCGCGGACCTTGCTGCCCCGGAATCCACTATCGATGACTTTGTGGAAAAAACGAAGGAGATCGGCGAGGTCGATCCAAAACCCGCAGTTAAGACAGCGGGCATAGAGGCGCCGATTCATGAGCGTGTAGTGTCGCTCAACCATCATGAACCCTTTACACTTAAGACAATCCATTGCTTGCGCTCATCTATCTAATACGCTTCATCACCAGCGCCAAACAACCGGCCAAAAGTCCGCCGCCAAAAATTGTGGTGGCGAAAGACACGTACGGGCTCGCACCGCCGCTGGGATGCGAACCGTCCAACAGATCGCGCACGCCTCCTTGAACCATCAGAACGGAGAGGGTCAGGAGTGCGCCCATTCCGAACCACCATGAAAAGGATCTCACTGCTGTCCTCGTACGAGACAGCCAACCGCATCACACGGCGCCTGTCGGCCACTGTAGCCGAGGGGTCCAGGACTGTCAAGCTGACTGCGCTGTTTCGCCGCTCGGTAGTGATGACCTATGGAGTCGACTGGGATGAGGAGGCGGCGGTCTTGGGTGTAGACCTCCCTTTCAAGCCGCGATGAAGGAAGATCGAGACGGAGCCGTCCCCATTGTCGGCGGTCACGAGCCCAGGCTCTTCGACTTCATTGCTCGTGACCCGGTACAGCGCGATGGCGAACGGACCTGCCTTTGTCCGATAGTTCCTCGGTGGATATTCGAATGTGCCATCTCCACGGCCGAAAAGGATTGAGAGATCGCTCGACTGCAAGTTGACGATCGCGACATCGGTTCGATAATCCCCGTTGAAATCCCGGGCCAGGCCAAAGTTTGGGCCCGCATTTGCGCCGGAATCATGTGCTGCCTGGAACGTGGCGTTCCCATTTCCCAGAAATGTGGAAAAACTGTCACGTTCACCGTTGATCACTAGAAGATCACGGATGCGGTCATTGTTGAAATCGGCAAAGCTCACGCCCAATGGGCGTCGACCGGAGTGATAATCTGTCGGCGATTGAAAGCTGCCGTCTCCATTTCCGATCCAAATGGAAACCGCATTGGACATCGGTCCTCCGTTGGTCACGACGAGGTCGGTCTTCCCGTCGCCGTTCAGATCGGACAAGGCGACCGACGTGGGCGTATCGCCGTACTCATACTGCGCCACGTGTCGAAACTCACCGTTGCCCTGCCCCAACAACACCTTGATTTTGTCGTTGCGCAAGGCGACCACAAGATCGGCCATACCGTCGCCGTTCACATCATCGCTCGCAATCGCCACGGGGGTGCGATGGACGGGATATTGCGGCCCTTCCTGAAATTTGCCGTCTGCTCGCCCAAGAAAGACCGCGATCTGATCGCCGCCGGCGCATGCCAACGCGATGTCCGGATAGGGATCGGCGTTGAATGCCCCGGTGGCTAACGATCTAGGTTCCTGGCATACGTGAAGCTGCACTTGATCGTGGAACGTTCCGTCTCCGTTACCAATTAGAAGTGAGAGTGTGTTGCTGCTCACATTGGTCGTCATGAGATCAGTCACGCCATCCTGGTTGATGTCAAAAGGGGTGATCGTCGTGGGGTTTTTGCCGACTTTATAGCTGGCGAAGTAGTAGAAAAGATCGGGCGGAACATACGGGTCCTGCTTTGAGCAGGCACCTGTCATCACGGCGAGCATGCTCAGGATGAGACACGTAAAGCTCCATCTCGTTGGGAACCCACGCATTCCAGACGACCGCCTCCCGTCCGTCCACTACTCGTAGGCGTGAATCCGCGTTCCGGTGTGAATCGCGTCTCGAAGGCTCGCTAGTATACCGGCGGCGCCGTTCTTCTGGCAACGAACAGGCCTATCGCCGGCAGGTTTGCGCCAGTAAGATGGCCTTTGAAACTTAGTTTGAATCTGGGGTAGACTAGAGTCCTTTTGCAAGGAGGAATCCATGGGCAAGACCGTGAAGATCGATATCACGATGTATGGGATTGCAGAAGTCCTGCATTGGTGCCACGACAGGAACAAAGGCCGCATCCCCGGCGTGGATACCACCGGGTTTGAGAAAATGAAAGCGCTGTTGGCGGAAAAGCCGCAGTCCGGCGACTATTTCACGCTCGATCAGTTCTGGAAAAGAAAGGTCGCCTTGGAACTGACCGAGGAGGAAGTGGCATTGATTGACCGTTGCTTATACGACATTCCCAACCTCGACAACGAGCCGCTCCCGCAGATTCGACACAAGTTTTGGCCACAGCAGGTCGCCGCGCACTGACACCAACCCCCCATCTCTCACTCTCCTAACTTGCTTGACCCCGACGCGAATGCGCGCTGTCGACTGAACTGAGGAAAACCGCGTTCCTCTTCCGGGAGGTGGTGCCCCTTACTCTATCCCATTAGGCCATTGTTACAGACTTCCTTCTCCCTTGAGATAGCGTCGGAAGCGGCCCATCAATTCAGCTCCCAGCGTGCCTCCCTCGGGTTTCTTCGTCCCAGGATCTGCAAAGTGGCTTCGGATCTCTTGAAGACGTTTTTCGGCCTGTTCATTGCCTTGTAACCGTTTGGTCTTCTCAAGTGCGGTATCAAAGGCATCGAATGTCAACTCGTTGTACCCGAACGAACGAATTCGCTTCACGGCTTTCATCATCGCTTGATTTCGAAATCCCGTCAGGTGTTCAGAGTCAATTTCCTTCAAACCGAGCTTCCGCGCGCGTCGTTCGGCGGCCTTGCGTATCCCGCTCCGCACAAAGTCAGGAGAGGTCTGGAGCCGTTTCCAGGCTTCGTCGGTCCAGGCGACTCTTTCTTGCGGAGTGTCCCATAATTGGACGAGCACCTGCTCATCGATCTGGGTCAAGCCTTTTTCACGAGCGAGATCCTCGGTATCGCGCTTGAGCATGTCGGTGACGAATTCGACTGCGATGGGAGGCGACTGCTTCAGCTTGTCCTGTAGACGCGCGAGGGCTTTCTCTGTCCAGGGAAGCGGGGGGGCAGCCGCCTCGCGTACATCCCCCATGGCCTCGACCCGTTCAAACAGGTCGACGTTGACTTCCATGTGGCCGCCTTCCTTCGCGACCTCTTCGGCGATTTGCCTGATCATGCCGCGCATGAATCCCGGCACGGTATTCAATCGCTCTTTCGCCGCCGCCGTCCATGGCAGCCGGCCCTGTGCCATGTCTTCAGCAGCCTGGGCCATGCCAGAAGCGCCGCCCATCCCGCCCATCATCTGGCTCTTGAACTGCTCCAGAATGGCTTCGGTAATCTCAGCATAGCCGAGTTCCCGTGCTTTTTTTTCTGCCAGGCGGCGGACCATCCCGC
>DASTJX010000226.1:0-8455 GCA_035716265.1 Nitrospira sp. | reverse complement strand
CGGCTTCCATGAACAAGGTTCGCAAACCGATGCGAAGGACTTCGTGATCGTCTACCAACAAGACCTTGATCTGTCTTGCTTCAGATCGTGACGTCATCCCGCTCCTGAGGCAGATCACAGACAATCCGCGTTCCTTGACCGGCACCGGATATCACCTCCAGGCGACCTCCCAGCCTTTTGACGCGTGCCTCGATATTCGTCAGTCCATGACCATGCCGCTGAAGTGCCGCAGCATCAAACCCTCTTCCATCATCTTCTACGATCAGACGAACCCATCGTCCCTCCAGTTGAAGCGAGAGAGCCCCTGCCTGCGCGCCGGAGTGGCGTAGACTATTACTCATGGCCTCGCGGGCAATCGGCAGAAGGTACTGCGCCTGGTCGGCAGTCAGTCGGTCTACGGCCGCGGAGTTTACCTCCAATCGATATTGACGGTGGGATGTATTGTTCATGTCGCTGACCAGGGAAGACAGCGCCGCTTCGAGCGCTCGCCCGTTGGCCGCAGGAGACTTCACACCGGTGAGATATCCACGGAGGTCCCGGATGACAGTTTGAAGACTCGTGACGGCTCGGTGCAACTGAGTGGCGACCTCCTGATGGCTGGTGGCCACGAGGCGCTGGCATCGCTCGAGACTGAGGCCAAGGGCGAAAAGGGACTGGATGGTGCTGTCGTGTAAGTCTTGGCTCATGCGCTCGCGTTCATCGAAGAGGTGACGGAGCCGTGACTCGCTTTGCCCCAATGTCTCCTTGGCCTCGAGCGTTTGTTTCAGAGACGTTCGCAAATCCGAAGTTACCTGGAAATACTTTTGAGCGATGTAGGCTAGCGCCAGCAAACACGCCACGAGGCGCAACGCATGCCAAAACCACCAGCGGTTGTCCCAGGGAATCGAGTAGATGAACACAAATTCAGCCAGACTGTAGAGCAGAGCTAGGCTTGCAAATAGTGCATCTTCTGATCGGCCCGAGCGCCGATAATCGTCCAATAAACGTACCCCGGCGGCGAGAAACAAGATGCAGGCTACGGTTTGTGGAGCGATCCCGAGAGGGGTGAATTCACCATTTCTCAGCATGTCTGGAATGTGGGTGGGAAAGATCAGAAACCACCCGCCAACCAGCAAGGCACCAGTCCCTATGACCCACGCGTGCCGACGCTGAGCAGATGCAACGGGCGGAGCGGGCAGTCTCCAGACCATGGCGAACCCGACTGCGCCGGCAAGACTGGCCAGGTTTCGAAAGAGGACGAAGCCATTGCCCGGCCGAGCGATCGCGTGAAACTCTTCGAGAATGCCCATGCCGAGAAACCCGGCGGCCAGCATTTGATACTTCCCTGCAATGACATCATTGCGCGTCTGCAACAACACGGTGGCCATGGCGATGGCGACCAGACCTCCTATCGCTTCAATGGCGGAATGGAGCGGCTCGTGATGCCACCGCCAGTCGGGCCACAGAGCGTGCAACACGGCGTTAGCGAGCAGCGCTGCGGCCCCGCACGCGGCGGCGAGACCATACGGTAAGAGCGCTCTCCACATGACTCCGACGATGGCAGATACGCGGCGCAAAGATCAAGGTAGGCGGGACAGCGACTGCCATCGCGTGAACCAGGTAGCGCCGCGGGACGGGCCTAAAGAGAGCGACTCTTTCGCACAGTGCGACCTGTGCATAATCGCTCGATTTTGCGTCCCTCAGTGACCTAAAAAGGCGGAATTCGTTGGTTCCCACCTACAGGCATCTTCCTTGCTGTTTTTTAAAGGTGAAGTATTCACAAGGAGATCCAACGTGCGTACCCTGTTCAAGCGTTGCGGTGATAGAGAAGTGCTTTTGGCCCTTATGGCCCTCGTGGGGGCGATAGTGGTCGTGATTAATAGCTGACCCGACTCAGGTTTGTGCTTCCATCTGACAGACCCCGCCGGTATAAGTAGGATCTGTCATGATTGGTTGGCCACGAAGTCTACTCTCAACGATTCCCTCAACTTCGCTTCCAACATCAGGCTTTTCCCGCTCCCGTCGCGTCGCGTACCATCTTCTAGTATGGCTGATCAGGATTCACAGCTGACACCGGGTACGTTGCACGCCTCCCTCCTGGAACGTACGGCAGCAGCCCGCCGGTGCGGCGCCTTACCATTCCTGCCAACGACACTAGAGACGATCGAGCAGGACAGCATCCCATTCCAAGTGCGTGTGCTTGAATCCCCGGCTACAGAAACTATCGCCGAAGCCGCTCAATCGCAGATCAATCCGTTTCCATACGATCAGGACCTCTTTGTCGCACCGATTTCCGCGACCCACATCGCCCTCTTGAACAAATTCAGTGTGCTCGAACATCATCTCTTGATCGCCACCAGGGCGTTCGAAGATCAGCGCTGTCAGCTCACCCATAAAGACTGCGAAGCCCTCCTCATCGGTCTCACCGAGATGGACGCCCTCGCCTGCTACAACGCGGGACAGGTAGCCGGAGCCAGCAAGTCGCACAAACATCTGCAATTGGTGCCGCTCGACACCGCGATCTCTCCGCTGCCCGTGGAGCCCCTTTTGCGCTTCGCTCAAATGGACCGCATGATCGGCAGCGTACCACGCCTGCCGTTTCGCCATGCCTTTGCGCCGATGGATCCTGATTGGACCAATCCCGGCAAGGACAGCGGCGCGTCCTTGCATGCCTTTTACCGCAAATTGCTTCATGCAGCCGGACTGTCCGTCGACGCGAGCTCGGGCAGCCATGAGCTGACCGCTCCGTATAACCTGCTCATGACTCGACGGTGGATGTTAATCGTGCCACGGTCGCAAGAATGTTTCGAGGGCATTTCCGTGAATGCCCTGGGGTTTGCCGGTGCCTTCCTCGTCGGGAACGGACGGCAACTCGCGGCGCTGCGGAGGTCCGGTCCGATGACCGCTCTTCAGCATGTAACAGCCCAATCATGAAGAACTGAATCCGATAGTACTCTCCACATCGTATTGGTTCTGATCCACCAGTAGGTCGGCGACAGCCTTGATCCCTTTCTACAACTATGCTTTGACCAGGACTGGGACTTCGCGATGATGGATACATCTCGTAGATTCACATACACTCTCACTTCTCAGGTAGATCACCCGGTCGAATAGAATCACCTGTGAATGACAAATGTCGACACACCCGCATTATCGTGACTCGCTACGGTGGGCCCGATGCCCTCCAGGTGCTCGAAGAAGCTTGCCCGGAGCCGAAGGAAGGTGAAGTGCGGGTAAGAGTGCTGGCTGCAGGGGTATCCTTGCCCGACGTCATGATGCGGGAAGGCATTCATCCTGAGACGCCGGCACTGCCTTTCACGCCAGGATGGGACTTGGTAGGCGTCGTGGATCGGCTCGGCAACGGCATCTCTGCGTTTGAAACGGGTCAACTCGTGGCCGCACTACCGGTCAACGGCGCATACGCCGAGTACGTGTGCCTGCCGCAAGGTGAACTGGTTCCCGTGCCATCGGATTTGGACGCTGCCGAGGCGGTCAGCCTCGTGCTGAACTACGTGACTGCGTACCAGATGCTGCATCGCTCAGCCAAAGTCAAACCCGGCCAGCGAGTGTTGATTCACGGTGCGGCAGGCGGGGTCGGCTCGGCACTCTTGCAGCTTGGTCGCCTCGCACAGCTGCAGATGTACGGGACCTGTTCATCGCAAGGGGCGTCGACCGTAGCGGGCCTAGGCGCTATTCCAATCGATTACCACCATCAGGACTTTGTGAATGAAATTCGCGCCTTCACGAGCGGGGGTGTGGACGCGGTCTTCGACGGCGTTGGTGGCACGCACATCTGGCGTTCCCGCGAGGCCCTGCGTTCCAACGGGACGGTCGTGGCCTATGGCATAACCTCGTCGCTTCATCGAGGGCGATTGGCTTCAGGTCGTTCACGAGGCCGCCATCGCTTTCGTGCGATCGCAATCTTCGGCTTGTACATTGCTGCTGGCTGGCTTCTCCCAGGCCGGAAACGCGTAGTCCCCTACAGCATACAGTGGCTCAAACGGCTGCGGCCTGGGCTGTTTCAAGAAAACTTACTCGCCTTGTTCGACCTCCTTCATCAGCAGAAGATTCAGCCACTCATCGCCCAGCGATTTCCTCTTGCGGAGGCAAGACAGGCGCACGAGTTGCTCGAAAAGGGAGGCGTGAGAGGCAAGATCGTGCTCGTTCCCGGTGCGCCGGCAATCTCTGATCAAGGTGGCAAGGTAGTGGAACCACCCAGCGCGTGAACACTGACCAGGCTTATTTGCTCGACCTGCAACCCCACCAGAAACAGGCTGATGACATCAGGCCGACAAGGGCGAAGAAGACCATCGGCTGCCACTTCCCGTGAAAGAGACTAAGGGCGGCAAAGGCGGAGACCAGCAGCCAGCTTTTGGCAAATTTCCACAGGCGCGCTTGCACTGGAAGCTCCTCCGCTTTTCCCGACGTTCGACCTACCGCTATCGAAGCAAGTACGCCCAGGCCAGCCGCTGCATACAACCACGCCTCTCTTTCAGGCAGCATCGAGACAATGAGTCCCAGGGCGATTGCGAACGGGGCCCACGCGATCAGCCGGTACGAGCGTATCCCCGTTTGTTCGATGGTTGGCATCTTCGAGAATGGAGCACACCGATCAGCATCAGAAACCAAGACAGCCTATCAGCATCCATGTTCCAGCGAGTGGCGGACCGGCTGCTCACTGTTTACCCAATGGAAAACTGATGACCAGCCCTCCCATGACGTCACCGACCTTAAAATCTTTCTTCGGACTGCTGGGATGCGTGTTGTGACATTCGACGCACGCCGACGTGACAGCAATGTCGGCATACACCGCTTCAAACACCTCTTCCGCGCTGGCCGGCACAGTACTTGAGCGGGACTAGGGTCGATTGGGACGTGCCTGCACTTCCTTGAGACCCCGCCGCTCGAATTCGGTGCCTGCCGCATTGGCCTTATTGATCGGCCAGTAACTGATCAAACGGTAGCGGACGTTCGGGCCGGTCAGTTCCGCGATCTCGCTTGTCTCCCGCACGAGCTGTACGGGTAAAGGCAGCGAATGCGTCGTCCGCCAGTTTTCCGAGACGTCAACAATGCGCTCTTGGCGAAGTCGGTTGGCAATGTGAATGGTGTAAAAATGGCGGTGGGCCATGATGACGGCGCGCAAATAGTCCGCCACGGTTTCGGGAGGCACCCCTACCGGCCCTGATTTGTTCTCGATGGCGAAGAGGTTCGGCGAAGCCAGCGCCGCCACCATTGTCATGACGGCAATCCAACTCACAGCGGTCCTGGTCATGATGCCCTCTCTTTCCTCTCGATGGGGATGTGACTCACAGGTGTCGGAACTGAGTCGAATCCGTATTTCACCAACAGTTTTTGTATGCGAGGCGTCATCAAAAAGGCAGAAAACTGCTCCGCAGTCGGGCGCAAAGCAGGTCGACAGGTTGAGGCGACCGCTTGCCCGAACCGGACCGGCACCAACACGCCGAAGGGATCTTCATCGCTGATGCGGACATAGCCGCTGTTGATCGAATCGACGCGGTAGACCAGGCCGACTTCCGACTTCCCCCTGCGAATCAGATCCATAATGTCCTCGCTGTGCGGGGCATAGACAACGTTGGGCCGGTTTTTGTATGCCGGATACATTTTTGATAACGCCCGGGCCGTGACGTCTCCCAATGAGGAGGTGTGAGGATCACCGAGCGCGATGCGGGTCTTCTGACTGTTCAGCGCATCGCGAAGCGAGATATGCGTGGCTTGAGAATCCGACGACATGACCAGCACCAGAGATGTCTGCGCGTAAATCCGTGGACGCCCGTTAAGAGTGAGTCCCTTCTTATGCAAATACTCGGCTTCTTCAATCCCCGCCGATAGAAAGACATCGATGGGGGCGCCTTTTTCGATTTCCCGAAGCAGCGTTTTCGACGGGGTATACACGATGTTGACTGCTGCGCCATATTCTCGCTCGAACATCGGCAGGATCTCGCTGAACGCTGATCTTAGGCTGGGTGGTGCCCCGACCGATAGCGGCTCAGCCTGTACTGGCTCGCAGATGCCGACGATGGCTATCAAGCCAAGGATCGCCACGTTCACCGTTCCTCTATCCACTCTGAACCTCGTAATCTGCTGGATGGGCCACAGACCAAATCTGAGGCACATGGCGCACGGGCTATAAAGAAAGATACCAGCAGGGATCGGGGGGCTTCAATGCAACAAGTGCAGGGAATGAAATGAAAAGCCGGCGGCCCGATCGCTTTGGCGCCGTGTCAGACACACGGTGATGCGCAGGGAGTTGAGCGAAAAGCGCTACGCATCTTTATGTGGCTGGAACAACTCCACTGGGTTGCCCGATGGGTCGTCGAGAATGATCTGTGCGCCGCCCGGTCCGGTTACGATAGCATCCATACGGAAGGACACCCCTGCCCCACGCAGACGTGCAACTTCCCCAGCGATATCGGTCACCTCTAGATGCACTCGGTTCCAACCGCCTGGTACCTGCTGGCGGCCGTCTGTCAATGGCCGCTTCCCCGAGCTGCCCTCACCGCTCAGCAGGAGGCGCACTCCGTCTCGTACGACTGATGCGAATGCGGGGGAGGCGTCCCGCTCCACCGAGAAACCAAGGAGCGTCGTATAGAAACGCATCGCAGCTGGGACGTCATCAATGATGTACCGCATGCTGACCGTAGACATCGCGACCTCCTCCCACAGGTTGCTTTAGCCAAGACGCCTTCTTCATGTAGTATTACGATTCACTGCGTATGTAGTCTAAACATGATACCGCCAGAGACAACCATGGATCCTTTCAGAATCGTTCCCCTTATCAAGACGATGTGGAAATTGAGCGGTTCGCTCATGGGCGTGCACCGCGAGCGCGACATTGCCATTTTTCACCAGTTGGATCGCATACTCGATGAATCACGCATCAAGAACATTTTGGACTATAGCTTCTTTACCGAATGCCTCCGTTCTGAAGAGAGAGAACTGCTGGAGAAGTTCGGAGATGCCCTTCAGCATATTGAGAACCAATATCTGCACCCGGTGATTCAGGTTCGAGCAACAGCACTTGCTCGGGAAATGTCTGAGTTGTTGCGAACCGTCGGGGCAACGTTCCGCTTAGATGACGGAGGGATCTATCGCTTTCACGCAGATCCGATAGATCGTACGGCCTACGATCGGGAATGGGATGCATTGCACGACCAGGTTGAAAAAACATCGAAAGCCTATAGGTCGTATCGCCAAGCAGTCAAGAAGCGACTCAAGGTGTAAGTTGGGCTGGTGCGAATATGTCCACGCGCAGGGTCATGACCCTTGAATAGACCGGTCCCGATCCTGGGCCATCACGTACGAACAGGTAGGGTTGCTCATGGATCAGCCTCTCCCGACAACAAGGGATCGCTTCGCGGTGCTGCCCCTCGGAGATGCGGCCGTGACCGTGCAATTTGGCTGCACGATCGAACCAGGGCCTAATGAACGCGCGCTCGCATTTGCGCAGGCGGTGCGAATCCAGCAATGGGAAGGCGTGGTTGATATTGTGCCGGCGTACGCCTCTGTCACCATTCATGTCGATCCGTTTCGACTGTCACTTTCCACCCTCTCTGCACGGCTCCATGATCTTTCTTTCGATGGAAAGGCCCCACTTTCCGGTCGGGCTCACCGTATCCCTGTGTTGTATGGAGGTGAATGCGGTCCTGATCTTCAGGATATCGCCGCCTTCGCCGGACAGTCGCTTGGCGAGACCATCCGGTTGCATCACACAAGCCATTATAGGGTGTATATGCTGGGATTCACCCCGGGGTTTCCGTACATGGGACTGGTCCCGGCATCTATTGCCATGCCGCGGCTGCCCACGCCTCGTACCCTAGTCCCGGCCGGTTCTGTCGGCATTGCGGAATCCCAAACCGGCATCTACCCGACCGCGACTCCGGGCGGGTGGCGTATCATCGGACGAACGCCTGTGAGTCTGTATCGGCCGCAGTCCTCCTCGCCATTTCTTTTCAGTCCAGGCGACCGCGTGCAGTTTTATCCGATCGACGCGGACGAATTCACGCGGATGTCCCATGCTGTGCCGACTTGATTTGAACAGCGACATGGGCGAGCGCGATACCGCCGAAGGGCTGGCGCTGGACGCGGCATTGATGCCGCTTATCACATCAGTCAGCATCGCCTGCGGCGGTCATGCGGGCAGCCGCGATCTGATGCGCAGGACGGCTTCTGTCGCGCAGCAACACGGTGTGGCCATGGGCGCTCATCCGGGTTTGCCGGACCGGGAGACGTTTGGTCGCGCGGATCGCCCTGTCCGAGCCAGCGAGGTCCGCGCGCTCGTGACCGAGCAGGTGACGACCTGTGGCGATATCCTAAAGACGGAAGGCGTCACCCTGCGGCATGTGAAGCCTCACGGCGCCCTCTATACTATGGCCGCCCGGAATCAGGAGATCGCAGAAGCCATTGTCACGGCGGTGCGCGAGATTGACGGCTCGCTTTTGCTGTATGCCCTGGCTGG
>DASTJX010000225.1:0-19336 GCA_035716265.1 Nitrospira sp. | reverse complement strand
ATGAGCATGGTGAGGTAGACCAGCCGGACCTGCATGGCGAACGCCGCAGTGTTTCGTGTGATCCAAAACACATGGCCGATCTGAACCAGGCACAGCGCGATCGCGAACAACAGCCCCCATACCCAGCCGAATAATCCTGCGCCCAACAAACTTACTGTAAAGAGCCAGTACCACCACGCCATATCCTGCGCCTGTTTCATGTCCATCCCTTCCTCTCAGCTGGATCGTGACACTCCCTGACGCTAGAGCAGCATCAATGCCACGGTGGAAACTTGAACTGGTGTGCAAATTCAACAAGTTAGGGGATGCACATGGCAGGACAGCTTCGTGAAAAATCATGAATCATGATTTTTCACGAGCGGAATCGCGAGTTCTCGGAGGGAGAGGCGAGAAAGACGTTACTCGACCTTCACACCGGCTTCTTGATGTTCAAGGTCTTCATGCGGGAGGTCAGGGTCGACGGATTCATGCCGAGGAGACGTGCCGCGCCACCGTCGCCAGAGATCTTCCAATTCACTGATTCAAGCGCTCGAACGATGTTTGCACGTTCGAGACCCTCCCACTCCCGTGCAGTGCGGATGGTGGCGGGCGTCAACTCGGCTGGTTGATCAGCAACAATTTCGGACGTCGTCGCCTCAGGAAGGGCGCGGTCCAAGTTCAAGGTGTCTGTGGTCGCCGTAATGACGGCTCGTTCAATCACATTTTGTAGCTCCCGGACATTTCCCGGCCAATTGTAGGCTTTGAGACGGCAGGCAGAATCGGCGGATAAGGGAGCCAGCCTCCGACCGAGCTTTCCAGCGAACCGTTCGGCAAACGCAGAAGCCAGGCTCACGATATCATCGCCACGCGCTCGCAATGGCGGGACATGAAGGGGAAACACATTCAGCCGGTAGAACAGATCCTCGCGAAACCGGCCTTCCTTTACTGCCTTGGCGAGGTCGCGATTCGTGGCCGCCAGCACGCGCACATCCACTTTTCTGGTGGTCGAACCGCCGACCGAATCGAATTCGCCCTCTTGGAGGACGCGCAGTAACTTCGGTTGGAGATCGAGCGGCAATTCACCAATTTCATCAAGGAAGATGGTTCCGCGGTGGGCCAAGGCAAAGCGGCCTTCGCGTTTCTTCGTGGCGCCGGTGAAGGCCCCCGACTCATGACCAAAGAACTCGCTTTCGATCAGGGTGGCGGGAATTGCCGCGCAATTCACCGTGATCAGCGGGCGATCGTGCCTGCGGCTTGCCGCGTGGATGGCGCGGGCGACGAGCTCTTTCCCTGTGCCGGTTTCGCCAATGATCAAGACGGTTGCATCGGTCGTCGCGACCTGGCGGATGTCCCGCAACACTTGCTTGAGCGCCGGACTGTCCCCGATCAGTGCGCTGTCCTTATGAAGTGCGTCCAGTTCTTCCCGGAGAATCTCGCGTTCCTCTTGCAGCGATCGTATCTTCTGCTCGGCTTCAATCCGGTCACGCACGTTTCGCAGGATCAGCGTAGTAAAGCGCTGATCATGGGATTCATAGCGCGCAAGTGTGGCCTCGGCCGGGAACGAGCGGCCCTCGGGACAGCGCGCGGTGAGGCCGCCAGTGACCCAGCAAGAGCGCTGGCCCTCCGGGCGGTGATCGAGGTCGGCAACGAGCGAGACCAGTCGGCGGGCATCTTTCTCCGTGACGAAGTGACGGAAGTCCTGACCGATCATCTTGTCCGCTGGACATTGAAAGGCCTTCTCACTGGCCGGATTTGCACTGGTCACCCGCATGTCATCGTCCAGTTCGATAATAGCGTCCATTGCGCTGCCCACCAGACGGCCCACTTTCTCTTCCCGTGCGCGAACTTCGTCCTCAGCTCGCAAACGTCGGAGTTCGGCCGCCGCTCGAGCGGCGAAGATTTTAAAGATCGCATGGACCCGCGGCTCCTCGGGGATTGGCCGACGATCGATGACCGCCATGTGGCCAAGAATTTCTCCCTCTTCGCTGAATAGCGGTACACCCATGTAGCTCACGGCGCCGATCGCCATCACATCCGGTTCATTGGGATACAGTTCGAGCAATCGATCCGGAAAATGGACAAGCTGGCGTGTATCGATGACCTTTTCGCAAGGGGAGCCGGCAATGTCGACTTCATAATCCTTGACCCATTGGTCATCCATCCAAAAGGCCAACGCACGCAGTCGACGCTTAGCCGGGAAATACTCGGTCACCCAAGCGCCGTGCGTTGCCAGAGCCTTCGACAGATTTTGGACAAGTGCAGCAAAGAACCCGTGACCGGTTTCCGTCGCAGTGCCCTCAAGAATGGCACGCAGGGCTGCATCGGTTTCAAGGTCTGCCAAAGGGCGAGTATCCATAGGTGGGAAGTATGGAAGGCCCAACAGTCAAGTGCAAGCCCATTCACCTCTCCTCTATCAATCATGTCTCAAGGCAAACGACCAATGCTGCTGGACGGAACTTGTCTCGACGGACTCTCTCTCAGACAGCCACGCCGTACTCGGTGTGTTTCTGGTCATCATCGGACGGTCTGCAGAATCATGTCCTTGTTTTCTGTATCAATTTGGCGCTTTCCGGTCTTAAGGGAGAGTCAGGGAAGTGGAAGCTCTTTGACGAATAACTGGCGACAGATGGCATGTGCGACCCCGTCGCCCGGCGCTAACTAAAACCTCTTTCGCGCGACCATTTTATGCTCAATGCGCTATCCTGGACCGCGGTCACGAGACACCGTCACAAGCAGCTTTCAAGCCCGAGCAAGCACGACTCCTAAGGACTGCCATCTAATCTCATACTGTCAGATCCGGTCCGCCTCGCTGCGGTTTCGGATGTCACGAACTGACGATCCGTCTCCCTAATCCCGGTTGGCAAAATTCGCTAGGGCCCTTCCGCGTTGACCCCCCCAGCCGATGGCTGCACCTTACCTTACGAGACTGGGCCGAATCCTCGCCGACGTGGACCTGCCCGATGGACCACGCTGACAGTTCAATAAGAAGGAGGCCAAACGCATGGTCGTGAATGAACTATCCAACAATCTTGTTCTCGCCGGGCTTCCGGGGCACGAACGGGACTTGCTGCTTCCCGCATGCGAACAGGTCGATATTCACCTGGGCGAGAGGCTTGGTGACGCCGGAACGCCGCTTGATTTCGTCTATTTTCCTGTCAGCTCCATCGTGAGCATGACGGCGATGCAGGACCCGGAGCATATGGTAGAGGTGACCTTAAGTGGAAAAGAAGGATCGAGCGGATCATCAGTCGTCCTGGGGGATAACCGCTCGCTTTGTACCGCCATAGTTCAGATACCTGGTGCGGCCATTCGCATTCCGACGTCAGCGGTGTGCGGCCAGCTGTCCCGCTTGCCTTATCTGAAAGCAGCCTTATTCCGGCATAATTTATTACTCATGCGGAATTCCGTGATTTCAGTGGGCTGTAGCCGCTTTCATACGGTGCCGCAGCGGCTTGCACGCTGGGTAAAGGCGCATTGGCATCGCTCCGGAATCGAGACATTTCCGTTTTCGGCTCAGTTTCTCTCCGCGCAAGTTGGAGCGGATCACAAGATCATTGCTGAAGTCTTAAGGGAATTTGATGGCAATGGCATTGTGAAAACCGGCCACAATAGGGTCACCATCGTGGACCATGATGCGCTTCTCAAGCAGGCCTGTGAATGCTACAAGCTTGCAGAAGAAGCCACGGATGAATATCTGCTCGCCCTAAAGGAACTTGCGCGTACTCATGCGGATGCATGAGTGGGCAAGCCAGTCGGAAGTTCGGTGGAACCGGCTTTGAGACGACCTGCCTCACAGAGAGAGTGAAGCTGCGAGAATGCGAACAAACCGGGTGGTCAATCACATTTCCTGCTCAAGTTAAGCGCCTTTCTCATCGAGCACGAAGATCGCGCCTTCATCGGCACGGAGATCGATACTTCCTTCGTAAACGTCCCCTTCCCGGTCAAGATTGGTGGAAAGCACGACTGTGGCAGGCGATGACTCAGGACACCGCACCTGAACCGGTGTCCCGGACAAGTTGAGCGCCACGAGAAAACGTCGCGTACCTGCTTGACGCGTGTACGACAACATTTCATTCGTCGCGCAGACCTGCCGGTAAGGACCGGCATGTAGTGCTGGTTCGGCGCGTCGAAGTGCAATGAGGCGTTGATACAGTGTCAGGACAGACTGTGGGTTGGCTTGAGCGCATGCCACGTTGAGTGTTTGGTAATCAGGGGTAATAGGCAGCCAGGGCTGGCGGGTCGAAAAGCCGGCATAAGGCGTGTTGTCCCATTGCATTGGTGTCCGGGAAGGATCACGCCCGAGCCCGAGTCCCGGCTGGCGCTTCTCCCAAGGATCTTGGGCCGCGTCAGACGAGATGGGTCCACCGGCGAGACCAAGCTCGTCGCCATAATAGATCGTCGGCGTGCCGCGCAGCGTAAGCAGTAGCATGGCCGCCACTCGGGCTTGCCGCTGGCCGACCCTAGCTGCGATGCGCGGCTTGTCATGATTGCCGAGCACCCAATTCGGCCAGCCGTGCGGCGGCAGCGCCGCTTCGTACGCCTCAATGGCCGCGCCGATGACGGCGCCGTTCCAGGGCAACGAAATGAGTTGAAAATTGAACGGCAGATGGCAGCCGCTCTCCGCGGTTCCATAGTAGGTAACCAACCGTTCCAGTGGAAGATAGATTTCCCCGATCATCAGGCGGTCATCGTAGTGATCCATGACCGCTCGCATTCCCCCGATGATGTCATGAATCTCCGGTCGGTCAGTCGTATAAGTCGCAAGGAGCTGGCGGTAGGGCCAGTCTCCGGGCCGGTATTCGGGATTCGGCGGATTGTGGCGATACTCCGCGTCTTTGATCAGATGCCAGATGACATCCACTCGGAAGCCGTCAACGCCTCGATCGAGCCAAAAGCGCATCACCGAGTGGATGGCGGCCTGGACATCGGGATTGCGCCAGTTCAGATCCGGCTGCTCCTTGAGATACGCATGATAGTAGTATTCACCAGTGCGTGGATCCAAGGTCCATGCACTACCACCAAAGTTACTCAGCCAATTATTCGGCGGCCCGCCGTCCGGCGCCGGCTCTTTCCAGATATACCAATCTCGTTTGGGACTGTGGCGCGACGCACGAGAGGACACGAACCATGGATGCTGATCGGAAGTGTGATTAGGGACCAGGTCCATAATCACTTTGATCTCCCGGTGGTGTGCCGACGAAACGAGCTGGTCGAAATCCTTCAGTGTGCCGAATAACGGGTCAATATCTATATAGTTGCTAATATCATAGCCAAAGTCGGCCATGGGTGAAGGATAGACGGGAGAAATCCAGATGGCATGGATGCCGAGCCAGGCGAGATAGTCCAACTTCGCGAGAATGCCTGGGAGATCGCCGATGCCGTCGCCATTGGTGTCACAGAAAGACCGGGGATAGATTTGGTAGATAATCCCGCGTTGCCACCAGTGGGAAACTTCCTGCGTGATTGTGTCCCTCATCGCGATACGACGCGATACCACGCATACCCATAGGGTTCGAGATTCACTGTCGCTGAGCCTCGACCCAGCTGACACCGGCCATCCCCCCAGAGGGACACCGGGCTAGCCTCGGGCTCGTGCTGAATGCGCACTGAGCATGACTTATCAGCGAGGTTATGGAGCCCGAGGAGCGTGGACCCCTGCCAGTCGGCGCGATGCACGAGGACCGCTGGCTCGTCAGTTTCGAGTATCGTACAAGTGCCCGAGCCCCACTCCGGGCATTGCCGACGCAGGCGGATCAGGCTTCGTATCCATGTCAGGAGGGACTGGGGATCGCTCGTCTGATCGGCCGCATTGACGTTCATGTATCCGTAGGCACCCTGCGCGATCACGCGGCCGGCTAGCACCTCGCTCGCTGCCGTGGAAAACCCGGCGTTATGGTCTTTCGACCACTGCATCGCGGTGCGGACAGCGTCCCGTCCCGGTAACGACAAATCGTCCCCCATGCCGATTTCGTCCCCATACATGAACATCGGCGCGCCAGGCAGGGAAAAGAGCAGACTATAGGCAGTTCGTATGCGACGAGGATCTTGCAGCATGGGAGCCAGGCGACGCCTGATGCCGCGTCCGAAAATTTTCATCGTAGGCTCCGGCGCAAACGCGTGGTACACGGCTGCACGTTCGCTGTCGTCGAGACGCTCAAGATCCAGTTCATCGAAGTTGCGGAGGAAGTTGACCCATTGACAGCTCTGCGGAACGAAAGGCAGAAGCCGGAGCCCACGTTGAATTGGGGCGCTGAGCCCTTGCGCCAGGGCCGAAAAAAAATAGTTGTTGAGCAGAAAATTATACAGCATATGCAATTGGTCGCCGTCGCCGAAGAACTCTTTAAGATGGTGCGGTTCCACGTCGGCTTCTCCCAACAGCACCGCCTCCGGACGCCGGCTAGACGTGTAGGCTCGGATTTCCCGAATGACTTGGTGCGGGTCATGAGCCAGCGACGCCTCCGCCGCCTTGTGCGGCGCCTCAATCATATGCGAGACGGCATCCACCCGGAATCCCGAGATTCCGAAGGACAGCCAATAGTCGATAACCCGTTCAATCTCGTCGCGCACTTCTTGGCACATGACGTTGAGATCCGGTTCGAAATGATAAAACCGGTGAAAGTAGTACTGACCGGCGATCTCATCGTAGGTCCACACGCTGGATTCTTCCCCCGGGAAGATATTGACTTTATCGGGCTCCGTGGGCGGTGGGGCATCACTCCATTCGTAATACCGACGATATCGCGAGCCACGGTCTCGGCGGGCCGCCTGAAACCACGGATGTTCGTCGGAAGTGTGATCCATTACCAAGTCGATTAAGATCCGGATTCCCCGTTCGCCGGCGCGATGCACGAGCTGCAAAAAGTCTTCGAACGTCCCGAGCCGCGGGTCGACATCATAGTAGTTCTTTACATCGTATCCATTATCGCGATTGGGCGTTGGAAAGAACGGAAGGAGCCACAGGCAGGTCACTCCGAGGTCGGTGAGATAATCCAAGCGATCGCATATCCCGGCAAAATCGCCGACGCCGTCGCCATTAGAATCCTTAAACGTTGCGACGTCGATCCCGTAGATCACCGCATTCTTGTACCAAGGCTCCGGTGCGCCACCCATGCTTTTCCCTTACTCAATAATGTCCTGTCGACAAGGTACCGGACTCCTCGTGGGAATTCATGCTCGTGGCTTCCCCAGGGGTGTGTGAGCGTCAGATGTCAGTTGTAGGCCATCGCTGATAGACAAGTCGCTAAACTCCTAGTATAAGTCCTCTCCAAATGGGAAGTGTGAACAACATACGAGTGCTTCTCGTCGATGATGACGTCCGTGTTCGTCAAACGTTAAGCGGTATCCTCAAACCGTATTCCAATATTGAAGTGGTCGGTGAAGCGAGTGATGGCGACGAGGCCGTTACGAGTGTTGGGGACCTCCGGCCCGCGGTGGTGGTCATGGACATCAGCATGAAGAAAATGGACGGAATTACAGCAGCCCGGTTGATCAAGGCCAAATATCCGAATGTTCTCGTGGTGGGATGCTCCGCCCACACGCAAGAATACAATATATATGCAATGAAACGAGTGTGCGCTTTTGAAGCACTATTGAAGAAGGAAGATGCAACCAAGGACTTGTACCCCGCCATACAGAGAGTCATGGCAGCGGTTGATCAGCCTACCACCGCCACGGATCACAACTGAATTAGCCTCGGAAACATAGGGCCGCTCTCCAAATCGGAAGCAACTTAATCGTCCACCGCCTGCCTGAAGTCGGCCGCTTAAATCCTGCGAAGCGCTGAAGTGTCGCTTTAAAACGGAATAGGAAGATGTTGGACGGTGTCGACCGGCGTAGGGGGAGCCAAGAAACCTGGTCGAAGGCGGAAGAGTCTGACACCTCTCGCTTGATGCCTTGTAAACTTCTGATCCAAGACTTTAACCATGTTTCTGGAGGCTTGATTATATGGACGATAAAACTCTCACGGCTTTTTGCACCACACTGGCTCTCTTTCAAATTCAACTCAACGCGCTCATGCTCCTGATTGACCGGCATGTGGAGGCTGGGACGGTTCGGGAGGACTTTCAGCGTTTAGTCAGCGAAGGCGTCGAAAGCGTCGGGATGGAAACGATGACCGATATTAAGAATCGGATTCGCGAAATGACCATTCCGAAAGACACCGGGGGGCTGTGAAAACTCAAGCGCAGTGCGGAAAGACCTATGTTCCAAGGTTTGTACCTTTGTGCCTAGTGTGGACCCCTGGTTGAAATACATTCGTTACACCTTGACCGTTGTCGCCGAACTCGTCTATTGTGGCCCCTCCTATACACACCACGCAGGCCAGACCGCTGCCGCCAGTAATGGCCAAGAGTCCGGTTGCACATGCAGATCTCATCAGCACCTCCATCAAGCGCATCTAGCTGCACTGTTCTCTTGATCGAGGATGATGCGGAACAATTGGCATTTTGGTCAAGCGCACTCAGAAACTGCTCATCCCATTATGCAGTTTTGGAAGCGGCAAGCGGTCAGGATGGCCTCGAAATGCTGAGGCATCAGAGTGTTGATTGCGTTGTCCTGGACCTAGACTTATCTGCCACATCAGGTTTCGAATTTTTGTTGAAATTAGTTCCAAATCGGGACCGGCCAAAGATCGCCGTGGTCATCTTGACCCGACTACGGAATCCCACTCTTGCACAGGCGTCACTTCAGAATGGAGCCCAAGCCTATTTGGTCAAGCAACAAAGCTCGCCTGAGGCGCTGGATAAAGCGATTCAGAAGGCTGTGACCGCTGTGGCGTCCATCCTCGGAAAGCCAGCAAAATCTTGTGGCTAAAAAAAGCGCAAGGCCTTGCTAACTTGCCCATTCTTTTTGAATGCCTTTTGCTAGGCAGCCCTCTATGTAGCACACACGCTTTCCAAGGGTGGTCCTGGGATTGAAGCCAAGGATCATCGCAATTTGTTCATCCAGTGTTATGGCCAGTTCAGGATAGACGCGCGTCGCGGGAGAGGTCTGAAAAATAGAAGGGGATTGCCGGTGTTCATTCACCTTGGCAATCCCCTTCTTGCTGGTTCCTTAAGCGCCCGTTCGATCGTCCACGTCTTCTCTAAGGTCTGTCACCTATCTCCTCGCACGCGACAGAAATTGCATGGTTGCAGCAGCCTTTTCAATTTCTAGGCACAAATCATCTACGCCGTGCGTGCCCTTTGTCATCACTCGGAAGGCACCAGCTTTCTCCATCGCCGATTTGTGATAGCTATCTTCCGTGACGGATAGCCCCACTACCGCTACGTTTGGATAATGTCGCCTCACCAGCTTGGTCGCCACTAGACCGTCCATTTTGGGCATATTGATATCCATGACGACTACCTGAGGCTTAAGCTTTCCGATACAAGCGATCGCTTCTGCCCCGTTATCGGCTTCACCGACGACATCGATACTTTGAACGCTTTTCAGCAAGCTACCGATGGCTTCTCGAACCATGCGGTGATCATCCACGAGCAAAACTCGGATTCCACCCGTTTGTGTTGCCATGAGTGGCCCCTTTCTGTACATAAGTATATCTAGCTACTAACCCTTGGGCAGCTCACTCTAGCGAAGCCATCCATCTAGATCGCCTAGGAAAACCCCTAGCCGGAGAAGGTTGCCTTGTGAGCGCTCTACTATCCCAGCGACGATCGGATGCAGAAAAATCCAAGAGGTCCCAAGGGTTTCGTTGGCACGCTGCCAATGTCCTAATCCGTCAGCCTGGAATTGGTCTCGACATTGACAAGCTCGGACCATTGAATTTGCGTTGGCTCGTGCCCCTCACTGTGGGCCTCTGGAAGAGAGTGAGCATTTGCTCAATCTGCGCAATTGCATATACAGATCAGAACTGTCCCGCTTGCGAAAAGCGGAAGCCCTGTCCCATGGATTGGGGTGAATCTAGTAACGGCGCCGGAAATAGAAGCAGGTATGGCACTCTATGCACTGCCATGGATACCACCCCAGCCAGCTTAAGGCATGATCCATCCACCCGCAGCGAGTGACGCGTTGGCATCTGCACTGACATAAGGGGTTGGATTTGAGAGCAGTCGCTGAGAAGCGCGAAAGGCGTACGTGAGCGTCCTCCAGGGCGCGACTCATGAAGGCCGTGAGGTGAGTGGTTGAACTGACTAGAAAGTCGCCGGTGAGTTTCATGACGGAGTATATGCTGCTTTCAAACGACATACCTGAAAATCGGGGAGCTTAGTTATGCCTTGGCACTCCGTTCTCTCTTGACCTTAGTTCCACCACTGTTCCACGTCGCCGGTGCTAATTGTTTCGTTGCAGAAGTCCACTAAGGCTCTCACTCCAAGCTCGAATCTCAATCGGTCTCCATCTGCAAACGCTCCATTCAAGACCCACAGGCAATCCTGGAAAAATGGCTGCCGCTCTACCAGCGTCGGGGCACCATTTATTCTCGCCATCGCCAAGTGCCATCCTTGTTCCCATTCATAGAAAGTCTCTTTGGTTCGCCGTCTCGCGATAATGCGCCTTTTTCTCATCATCGGCCTCCCCAATGGTGGGATTGGCTTCGTCCTGTCAAGGTGACGGCAGAGCGCATCAGGTCCAGACCACTCCCTCTCGATTCAGAAGGTACTCAATCACCTCCATAGTGTCGCGCATCTGAATGCGAGCACGCTCTGACATAGGAAGGACAGCTCCACAAATCTTGCCAGGTTCCATATCGTGGAGTGAGGGGAGACCTCCCTGCCTGCCGCGATCGCCGTCTTCTTTATGACTTGCCATGTCTCGATCTCCCCTTGTTAAACCGTCCGATAGAGAAGCATATGACTGGAACGCGTTCTAGTCACGTATTTCCCACTTAATGACGTTCTTTCCCTGGCTCCTTACTCAGCGAAGCCATGTCTGCCTTTACTTGCCAGGCGGTTGAATAGCCGCATTCGCTGCATCCAATCATCACGGCGAACCACCATGCTGCTCATGGCGGAATGCACTTTGCACAGATGGACGCGTGAGCGCCATGGGTGTACCGGCAAGGAGGAAAACGTGATTTACCTCGCAGCCATAGCGGCCGTGGGTAGCGTAGCTGGAGCGATTCTACTGATGGCGCACTGTGGAGAGGGTAGGTTGCAGCAATTCGGCTGGCATTTCTGGATCAGAATGAATACAGCATGATTCGAAAGTGATACATACTGATACCCGCATGTGACCGACAATGATGCTTCTTTTACATCCAACGGACCATTCCCTAAGCCCGTAACCCTCCATGAGGCGGGGATATGGTACTCCAAGCAACTATAAAGCGACTGTTGGTCGTCGAAGACGATCCAGATCAATCCCGGGCTGTACGCGAGCGTCTGGAACTGTACGGATACGCAGTCTCTTGCGCGAAGGATGGCCGGATCGCTATGCAGATGTTACAGGTAGGAGCGGCTTTCGACGGTGTGCTCTTGGATCTGAACCTGCCTCGTGTCCCCGGTCTTCAATTTCTTGTCGCCACCCGACAAGCCTTGCCTGATGTACCTGTCCTTGTGATGGCTACATCCTTGTCCCGTCTTCAAGCTGTGAAGGCATCCCATCTGCCCTGCGGGTATTTCGTAAAGCCATTCGGAACCGCTCAATTCAAGGAGGCGGTCCGAGGGTGTTTTGATCCGGCATACCAGCCGGCTGCCTTGTCGTGGAATCGAATCCACCAAGGAGGCCCACAGCATGGAAGATGAGCCAAAGGCAACCCAGAATGAAGAGACGTTTCGGTTACTGTTTGAAAGCATCAAGGACTATGCCATTTTCATTACAAATTCTGAAGGAATCGTCAAAACTTGGAATCCAGGTGCCGAGATGATGAAAGGCTATCGAGCGGATGAAATCGTGGGACAGTCCTTCTCTCGTTTTTATTTGCCATCTGACATTGAAGCGGGAAAGCCAGGCATGCTGCTGTCCCGCGCAGCACGAGCCGGCCGAGCAACCGACGAAGGCTGGCGCGTCCGAAAAGATGGCTCGCGCTTCTGGGCTTCTGTGGTCATCACGGCGCTGTACGATCACAAGGGAGCACTAAAGGGCTATGCCAAAATTACACGGGACATGACCGACCGCAAAGTAACGGACGATCGCTTACGCGAAACCCTCCTGCGCCTCGAACAGGCAAATAAGAAACTGGAAGAACTGGATCAACTCAAATCCCTGTCAATTTCGGTCGCGACGCACGAGTTGCGCTCTCCGCTTACCGCCGTCAGGGCGTACGTTGATAACTTATTCGAGGGCGTAGCCGGAGAATTGCCCGAAAAGGTCTTTTACTATCTCACTCGCATCCGCTACAACACGGACCGCGTCATCCGTTTGGTCAATATGTTGCTGGACATCTCCCGCATTGAAGCAGGGCATATGCATTTAGAACTCGATCAAGTCTCGGTGTCTGAGGTGATCCGTGACGTGGTGAATGATTTTGAATGCATGGCAAAGACGAAAGAGATTGCCATTCGCGCCTCGGCGGTTATGGACGCGCCCGTGAGAGCTGACCGCGACAGAGTTGAGCAAGTGTTGCATAACCTCCTCCACAATGCGCTCAAATTCACTCCTCCAGGCGGCGAGATTGTCGTGCAGTCGCAGCTGACCGAGAACGCAAAGGTCACCATCACGGTCGCAGATACCGGCTGCGGCATTCCGCCAGGCCACGAAGAGAAAGTGTTTCTCAAGTTCCATCGGGCTCCGTCTCCGGTGCAAGAAGGCGCCGGCCTGGGCCTAGCGGTCACCAAGAGTCTCGTGGAATTACATGGCGGCACCATATGGGTGGAGAGCGAGCCGGGTCGCGGCAGTAAATTTTCATTTACTCTCCCAGTCGTCGCCTAGCACGATGCCATCGTGAACTATTGGGCTTCCGACGGGTCTCAGCGAGTACCGTTTCGTTTGTGCCTAGCGCCCACATGCCAATTTGCTTCCCTTCGCTTCCAAGTTAGCGACCACGCTGCCAGGCACAAACAGGAGTGATCGGGCCCCAAGCGACGATGAGCAGATAACGATTGAGACGCAGGGGCCTAGTTCCCAGCAGGATCCATCGTTATGACAAGAGATATGTGGAATTAGGTGTTGAGCTGCACAGCTGTGGCGAAAAAAGGAGAGTGGACAAAATAATGCTCGGAATTGCCATCGTGGATACGACGCGCAGGGAAGGGCTAGATCACATGCGGGGCCTAGAGAGAAATGATAATTGGTATCACACTGTCAGGACAGGACAAACCGTACTCATCTGTCATCGCATCCTGAATTGTCGCACCCTATGCGGTTACGTCGTCTGTGGTTGGAGTGGATGCAGTCGAAGGTCTCGCTACTGTCAACCATCGCTTGATTCAACACGAGCGCTCCGACACACCAATGTCTTGAGATCGCTTTACGCCAGAACTCGCGTTCAATTACTCTGCCCGCCACGCTCCATTTCGTCTCTATGTTTTTTTTCCTCGCGTGCCATTTCCGTTTGGTGTTTCTCTTCTTCCCGCGCCATCTCTTCTTTGTGTTTGCGTTGCTCATGCTGGAGTTTCTCTTCTGCTCCGAGCAGTTCTTCTTTGTGTTTACGCTCTTCACGTTCCGTTGCATGTTTGTCCTTCTGCGCCTGCCGTTCCATTCCGTGCCGCTTCTTTTGAGCCTCCCGTTCCATCTCCATTTTCTGCCTTTCGGTCTGCTTGGCGGCCTTATCCAATTGGTCTGCGAGGCAAGGCAGGGGTGCGCCGTACGATACGCCAAGAAAGAAAAGACTGACTGCCAACGTCCATCTCAATCTCATATGCGCCTCCTCAATGTCCATATGCACACATACGACAATACCTCCAGGCTCCCTGGCATTGAGCTAGCGGGAACCCTAGGAAAGGTAGCTGTCGTCGAGATGCTCCAGCAAAACTCACAACCGCAAAGAGACTTCACTTTTTCAGAATCGGTGAGCCAAGATTCAGCGTCGAACCGTTCACAGTCCGTGTGAAAACATGCGCCTACTTATGTCTTCTGTCCGGCCATCTGTTCAAAGAATGCCTGACCTCGCTTCTTCATCTCCTCAGCAGGAACATCCTCGTTGTGTGTAGCGATTGTCCACTGGTGCCCGAAAGGGTCCGACACCGTGCCGGCGCGATCGCCCCAGAACATGTCCCCCACCGGCATCACCGACTTGGCACCCGCTGCCATCGCTTGATTAAAGACTCGGTCGGCGTCTTGCACGTAGAGATAAAGGCTGACCGTCGTGGCGCCTACGCTCTGTGGCCCCGGGCAGCCCCTTTGGGGGTTTTCCTCGCCAACCATCACGATTGAATCGCCTATCTTGATCTCGCCATGCATCAACTGTTTGCCGTCTGGCGTCATGAAGCGGCCACGCTCCTCGGCGCTGAACGCTTTTTTGTAGAACTCTATCGCTTCCACGCCGCCGCGAACCGCCAGATGCGGACTGACAGTGTGATAGCCCGGTGGAATCGGTGGTACTTTGGGGGCCATGTGATCCTCCATATCGTTATGGATGGCTGTTGATTCGACGAAATCATCACGAAGAAATGCGCGCGGTGATACGTAATCCTATGGACGGTATTGAGTCCTAGTAATATGTTGACGTCGATTCAGGAATTCAGCTCATTGTATATGAACGCCGTAGATGAAAGGGTACTGTCAAAAGCTACAGATAGGTGTTTCCCCAGGCAGTGTGAGAGCAGCTGTTGCGTATAGGTCACTATCTCGAGGCCCACACGAACTCAATACGCACACAGTGACGGCCTGTGCCATGACAAGGTTATTCATAAGTGATGCCGAATAGGCCAACAGTAGGTTGTTAGATTATGGCTAAAGCGGAGGGAAACTGTCCGATTGGATTTACACGCCAGCGGCGCGTGGAAGCGAAGGTGAGATGCTAGGGTATCGCAGGGGTTTCTTGGATGGTGAATATCCCAACACCTCTTGTAACTTTTATCAGGCCCTGCCGGTTCAAGCGGGACACTTCTAGATAGAGCTCGTTCCAGGTGAATTCCGGGTAGCGGGCTACCAAACCCTCGAAGTCACATTGTGGAGCACATCGGAGGAATTCGAGGATGCGTTCGGTAATAGGCTTCTGATGGGACATTAACCCCTCCTTCATGCCGCCAATTGGGCCCAGGATCCGTGGCTCATGCCGACATTGGATTATACACCAAAGCCATCATGGATATACGCCCGGGGCTCTCACGGCGAGCGATCATGTTGAAAGCGCTTCCGGCCGTCGGCCTGCGGATTATCTACGATGGAGTTTGGAGCCACTGATGAATGTTTCATAGAATAGCCTGCCTCCGGAGGTCTGTTTTATCTATCATTGACATTGTCCTGTTAGGCGCCTAAGGTACAATTCCCACTCAAACACAACCTGCCGACGGCCTCCTGGAAGGCCCGACCGCCGACATGTGAGAAAGGCGGTCGCAATATGCACGTCAAACTCTTTCCATGCTGGCAGACTCGGGACGACTGTCCGTCCCCTGGACTGTAAACTATGCAAGTGACAGAGATGCTGCGCCGGTAATTTTACCGCTCATTATCACGGTCAAAGTCTCATACTGTTGTAGGTCATGTAATGCGAAAGTCTCCAAAAACCGTTGCACAAGGAAAGCGCAATGGATTGTCGCGTCAACCGTCCGGCGAACTGACGTGCAGTGAAGCGCAGGTGGAAGATGTGCTCTCGGCTGGGGAATCGACCGAGGAGGAGCGCATCGACCCACCGAATCAACGGAAGCCGCCTCGTTAAAGGCTTTCTACTCGTGTCACAGGAAGGGAAATCCTATGAGTCGCCTGAACATGGACCCGCTGCTTAGCTTTCACGATGGATCGCATCTCGTCATGAGCACCCACTGTTCAAAAGAGGGTCATTTTTCTTGTACCCTCTATACGGTTCTCATCTCTGCCGATGAGGGCGCCGCCTATCGGATTATCTCCTCGCATTTAGAAGCGCAGACGTGCCTGAGGGCGCAAGCGATTGCCTATGAGCACGCCCTTCAGCTGTATCCCCAGAGAAGCGATATGAAGCAGCCGCCCTATCTCATTTGGCACGGTCCACGTTTCTAACCTTCCACCTCTCACAAGATGCCTGTTGCGAATACTGTAAAGAACTGATACAAATAAGCTACTTTCATTGCGGTGGGCCTCGCGTGAAAGATGAACTGAGACGGCCCATCACCGATGTTGTTGTCAGCGAGAGTTTGATCGGAAGCCTGACCTAAGCCGCCTCTCTATTGCGTCTTCGGCCCTCTCCTTCCTCGTAGGTCCTTCTCGAGTTTCCGACAATGTCATTATCAGAAGGAGGAACCCAGATGGGTTCAAAATTATACGTCGGCGGTTTGCCGTATGCAGCAACCGAAACGCAAGTCACCACGTTATTTGCTGCGCATGGCACTGTCGAGTCCGCGCGTGTGATTGCCGACAAGTTTACGGGCCAATCACGTGGCTTCGGCTTTGTCGAGATGTCCACACCGGACGAGGCCCAGGCGGCCATTACCGCTTTGAACGGCACGCAAATGGACGGGCGGTCCTTAACGGTGAACGAGGCCAAGCCAATGGAAGCACGTTCCGGTGGAGGCGGTCGGTTCAGCGAAGGTGGACGAGGTCGTAATCGCTTCTAGAGCGAGGTGACTCCGAGGGGCGCCTGGACAGGGCCCCTCGGCTACCGTCCTCTCCGTCCAACCTCAGTCCGCTCCTCCGCCGACCGCACGCATTTCCTCTCCCCAACGCCTGCCGCTCAATCAAAAGTGCTCGGTAGCGCATTGTGCAGCGGAGTTGCTCAGCGGGGATGTGACGCGAACATAAGCAGATTTGCCACCTCGATTGATTTTCCCTCTGGACAGGCCGCTTCCCAGAGCGCCCGGTCGATGGTCGCCGGCGTGACCGCTTGCCATGTATCATCGCCTGTACCGCTGTACAAAACGGTCCCGTTGCCCATGTGATCTGTGAATACAACAGCCCCGATAATCCGAGAGCGTACTTCTCCACAATCGTATTGTTGTTTCGAAGTAAAGGATAAAAAGGAGCCAGATGAGAGATGTTCCGGAGCCTGATAATCGTGCAGCACTGACATTGTGACCACATATCTCTCGCGTTGGATAGTCTCACGATCGATATACACCGTCATGCCATTCTCACTGACGGCTATTGGTTCCCACCCAGCATACGCCGGACTTCCAGTCGTGGTTAACAAGCCCAAGAGTAAGAGCACTAGCATAGGGTGATACTCCAATAGGAGCATGTATATCACCTGCGGTCACCATGCGTGGTGAGAGTTCGGTTGCCCGGAGTTCCGTCCGATGCCCAGCACTTACAGGTCGTTTTGTCCTGACTCTGCCTGAAGAGCTTGAGTCCCGGGCCGACGATGCAATAATGGCTGGTCCAATCGCTTCTGAGGATTTTCCCGACGCTCTACGTGGATCAATTTGGCAAGCTGGCCTGGAGGCAATTGCAGGACTCGTTCAAGCTGATCATCGTAGTGCGTGTGCTGGGATGGCGTTTGGTGCTGTGCAACATAGGTTTCTGCCATGTTGGACGCACGCGCGCGATCCCGCGGACTCAACCTGAGCTGTTTCAGCCGTTTTCTCGTGAAGAGTGCGAGGTCCATTTGGCTCCTTTACTGAATTGATCAAAACTGTTGTGCCGGCATCTACCGAGCACCTACTCTCAGACCGAGAGTTCCCGAAAGCTCTTGCTCGGCTCGCAGCCAGTCCTGCACATTTTGGCCTTCCCGTTTTCCCGCAATTTCATAAAGTTCATAGGCTCGTTGTGCAATGGATGCGTGGGACTTCTTCCGGTTTCCCACTTCATCTATCAGTGTCTGGATGTTGGATTCCAGATCCCGAAAATCATAGTGTCCGTTTATGTTAGCGGGTGCCTGTACAACGCGGGTCACTCGGAGACCGCTGGCATATACGACATTCACAATAGGCATCATAGACGGTCCGGACAATACCAACATGGCCCCGGCATACTGGTGGTCATGTATAAGTCTCAGATTTTCCGCTCCGCTGCGATCCGATAAATACAGGTCTAAAATGACCAGTTCAGGCTTTGAATCCTTCAGGACCGTGAGCATATCCTCTCGATGCGGAGGAATGGCCACTTGATGGCCCATCACATGCAAGGCATGGGTAAGTTGACGTCTAAGTTCTTCCTGATGCGTAAGAAGCATGATCATGAAAAAGACCTCCGGAGCCGGCTCCCGCCCGCTCACTTCTTTTGAGCATCCATCAGCCGGCCCTGCTCATCAATCTCCACAAGGACCCGGCGCCTTCCGAATGATACTGGGAGGCTGGCCTCTTTGACCCTGTTCTGCTCTCGCTGCAGTAATCAACAATGACACCAGACCCGGCTTGGCCATTCACAGTGGCCATCTCATCGAGCGCTGGCCGTACCTCCGATACCTTCCTCGTCCGGCGAATGTCCTGTTTCATCGACCGCCTCTTCGCTCGCTGGTTCTCTCGCTTGGGAGGCATGAAGTGTGAGTCGATCGATAACAATCTGCGCGTCCGGTGTGCTGGTCTGTGTCGGCTCGCTCGGCGGATGATCCCAGGCCAGGGTGTGGATCCCTGCCTCGGTCAGCCCCGCACGGATGGTCTCGGCCATTGCCTCGACGGCGAGTGCCGTCCAGGGCCGCAAGTCCAATACCCGCGCCTCCAGCCTTCGGGGAGGCGGGCTGTCGTGGATGAGCACCCAACAACGGTCAAATATTGCGGCGCGAAGTGCGTACGGTATGTTGAGCGCCGTGAGTCGGGAGGTGCAGAGTGCCGTTACCAACAGCACGAACTGAAGTTCGGGCATCTCGGGACGATGGATGTCGAGCGTCTGCATGGTTACATAGCCTGCTTCCCATAATCCGCCAAGGCCATTTTGATGGCATCCTCCGCCAAAACCGAGCAATGGATCTTGACGGGCGGCAGATTCAGTTCCTGCACAATGTCGGTATTCTTGATCTTGCCCGCTTCTTGGATCGTCTTGCCTTTGAGCCATTCTGTCGAGAGACTCGAGCTGGCGATGGCCGATCCACAGCCGAAGGTTTTAAACTTCGCATCCACGATCGTGCCGTCTTCCACCTTGATCTGCAGCTTCATGACATCGCCGCACTCCGGTGCTCCGACGATTCCCGTGCCCACGCCAGGCTCGTCTTTCTTGAAGCTTCCCATGTTGCGTGGGTTGTTGAAATGGTCCACCACTTTTTCGCTATAGGCCATGTTGTACCCTCCACCAAATCTTCGCGTAGAACCGACTCACTGCGGAGCTAAGCACATGCGCCTTGTGTCCAGGCTCAAGTCGTTCCGATCGCCGCCGCAGGCTTCTGGTTGAATTCCTTGTATCCGTACCGCGCTGCCAGATATTCCCTGGCCTCATCGCTGACATATTCGGCGAATTTGTAGCGATCATCCTCCAC
>DASTJX010000224.1:0-4147 GCA_035716265.1 Nitrospira sp. | reverse complement strand
CCGGAACCCGTTGGATTTTTCCCGAGGGACCCTTGCCGCTCAGCATGGGGTACGGAGATTCGCGCGCCTGGTGGGTGATCGATATGGCACGTCTCGAAGCGGATCGCGCCGCCGGACGCGTGCGCGATTTGTCGGGCGAGGTCCCGCGTGGGCTGCCGCAGGCACGCCACGCCTTCGAGACGTTTTTGACGGCCTTGCCTCAGGTGCTGCCCGTGGATTACAGGCAAACCGTCATCGGAGGGTTCTCGCAGGGAGCCATGCTCACCTGCGACATCGTCATGCGCACGTCTGTTCCTGTCGCAGGGCTGATCCAGCTCTCGGGCTCTCTCCTCGCCAAGCAGGACTGGCGACCGACCGTTGGAAAACGGGCTGGCCTCCGCGTGTTCCAAAGCCATGGCACAGAGGATCCGATTCTTCCCTACGTGATGGCCGAAAGGCTGCGCGACGAACTGGTCAAAGCAGGCCTGTCGGTGGAATGGCAGAGTTTCCGCGGGGGTCATGAGATCCCCCAGTCGGTCATCAAGCGGTTGGGCGAATTCTTAGTGCAGCTTCTGGCCAACTCATGACGCTCAAGCGTTTCGAGCTCAACGGTTCAGACGGTAAGCTGATACGCGGGGATCGCTTGGACGGAACGGGCCGCCACATTGTCTTCATCACCGGCTTGTTGTCGACACGCTGGGGGAACAAGAGCCGGGCCTTAAGGCAATGGTGCGAGGAGCAGGGATGGAGCTTTTGCTGTTACGACGTCCGGGGATTCGGGGATTCCGAGGGGGACTTTACTGATTACACGCTGTCCGATTGGCTCGCGGATGCGCGAGCCGTTCTCTCGATGCTCCGGAGCGAGGCAGCTGGACGGAGGACCGATGGCGGGTTGACCCTCGTCGGCAATTCACTCGGCGGCTGGATCGCATGGTTGATAGCCCAGGAGTGGGAAGAGGTGGATAGAGCGATCCTCATTGCGCCGGCCTTCAACATGATGGGAGTGCGAGCGCAAACCATCTCTCCCGAACGGCGCCATGAGTGGCACAGTGCCGGCTGGATGCCATGGGACGATGATCCGGCGCATCGTGATTGGCCGCTATCCTGGAAATGGGTGGTGGAGAGCGAAGCCTATTGGAAGTCGAGTTTCGACCGGCTCAGGCACGTGCGTACAACCATTGTCCACGGGCTTGGAGATACGGTGATTCACCCGGAAGGCAGCCGTGCGTTCGTGGAGGATCTGCGCCGTCTGGATCCGTCGTATCCTGTTGAACTCCTGCTGGTCGCGGGAGACCATCGACTCAGCAGCCCTGACCACATGGAACAGCTGCATCGGCTCCTGCTCGACGGAACGGTCTGACCCATATGCTGACGCTTGTGCACAAAGAATGCGGCGGCCCGGCGCTCGAGCCGAACACGTCCGTAGGGGAGGTCTGTGCGATGCCGATCGAACGCTTCCCCTTTGCCTGCTTTACCTGCCTTGAAGAAATCATCGACGAATCCGAGGTGCGTCTCTCCGAAGAACTGGGTATCTAGGAGATTGTCGGAGCCCTCCGGCCTCTGGTAAGGTGCCTCTTTTGCGAACGACCTGCGAACAGAAGAAGGAGCAGCGACCAACTCATGGCCACGAACGACAAGCAAGTCATTTTTTCTCTCGTCAATGTCGGCAAGGTGTACCCGCCGAAGAAGCAAGTGCTGCGTGAAATCTATCTGGGGTTCTATTACGGCGCCAAGATCGGCGTGCTGGGCTTGAACGGATCGGGAAAGAGCAGTCTGCTGAGGATCATCGCTGGAGTCGATCAGAACTTCACCGGCGAAATCTCTCGATCCAAAGGGTACAGCGTCGGCTTGCTCGAACAGGAGCCGCAGCTGGATCCCAATAAGACGGTCAAGGAGGTTGTTGAGGAGGGCAAGCACGAGTTGGTTGGGCTCCTCAAAGAATACGAAGCGGTCAGCAACAAGATCGGCGATTCATCGCCGGACGAGATGGAAAAGCTGCTGGATAAGCAGGCTCAGCTGCAGGAAAAGATCGAGGCCGCAAACGGTTGGGAGTTGGAGCATCATCTTGAGATCGCCATGGACGCGCTTCGTTGTCCCCCTGCCGAGCAAAAGATCGGCACCCTGTCCGGAGGAGAAAAGCGGCGTATCGCACTCTGCCGGTTGATGATCCAGGAACCGGACATACTCTTGCTCGACGAGCCCACCAACCATCTGGATGCCGAGTCCGTCCAATGGTTGGAACAGCACCTGCAGCAATACAAGGGAACCGTCATCGCGGTGACGCACGATCGCTATTTCCTCGACAACGTGGCGGGCTGGATTTTGGAGCTCGACCGTGGCCACGGCATTCCATTTCAAGGCAATTACTCCTCCTGGTTGGAGCAAAAGCAGGAACGGCTGGCGCAGGAAGAAAAGGCGGAATCAAAACGTCAAAAGACCCTGGAGCACGAGTTGGAATGGATCAGAATGTCGCCGAAGGCACGGCAATCGAAGGGCAAAGCGCGCGTGAACCGCTACGAAGAATTGGTGAGTCAAAGGCAGGATCAGCGGACCGATGATCTGGAAATTTACATCCCGCCGGGGCCCCGGCTGGGCGATGTTGTCGTCCAAGCCAAAGGCGTGACTAAAGGCTTTGGCGACAAACTTCTCTATGAGGATATTAGCTTCGACCTGCCTAAAGGTGGCATCGTCGGCGTCATTGGCCCCAACGGCGCTGGCAAAACAACGCTCTTCAGGATGATCATCGGGAAGGACAAACCGGATGCCGGCTCAATCAAGATCGGGGAGACGGTCAAGCTGGGGTATGTCGACCAGGATCGCAGCCTTGACGGCAATAAAACCGTCTACGAAGTGATTTCGGAGGGGCAGGAAACCGTCAAGCTGGGAAAGGTTGAGGTCAACGCGCGGGGTTACTGTGCGCGGTTCAACTTCGCGGGAACCGATCAGCAGAAGAAGGTAAAGGATCTGTCGGGCGGTGAGCGCAATCGTGTGCATCTCGCACGAATGCTCAAGGAAGGCGCCAACCTCATCATCCTGGACGAACCGACAAACGACCTCGACGTCAACACACTGCGCGCGCTCGAAGAAGGTCTCGAGAATTTTGCGGGCTGTGCGGTCATCAGCAGCCACGACCGGTGGTTCCTCGACCGGATTGCGACGCACATCCTGGCGTTCGAAGGCGATAGCAAGGTGGTCTGGTTCGAAGGCAACTACAGCGATTACGAGGCCGACAGGAAAAAACGCCTCGGCAAGGAAGCCGATCAGCCACATCGCATTCGTTATCGAAAGCTCACGCGCAACTAGCCGGCTCGGTCGGCTCGACACCGGCTGTTGAAAGAGGCGTGAGCGCAGCGACGTCCGCGCCGCGAAGATTCATGAGCGACACGTGTACGGATGGGCGCGTTGACAAGGCACCCGGGGACACGCGTCATCGTTTTGCAGGTTGGTTCTGAGCGATGGGAGAACCGGCTTGGTGAATAAGCGCGCCGTGGCGGCCCTGGTGGGTGGGGTCGAAGGCGACTTGCTGCAGCCTCTCCGCAACTCTCCGATCGCCTTGTCCGAGAGTTCCATCCAGGCGCTATGCCCGCGAGTCGACATGCAGGGCGGGGCATGACTTTCAGTGACAGGTGGAGTCCCCCACTATGCCTTCCGAGCGGAAGCCGCTCGTCTGGGTCACCGGCGCAGCAGGCTTGATCGGCCGATATCTCTTGCAGTCGGCCTCTCGGTGGGCTCCTGATTACATGGTCCAGGGTCTGACCCGGCCCGAACTCGATCTGACGAATCCGTCGGCCGTTGCAGCAGCGTTCGAGCGGCAACAACCGGATGTCGTCATACATTGTGCGGCGTTGAGCCGAACGAAAGACTGCGAGCGGGATCCCGATGGCGCCAGACGCATCAATGTCGATGCGACGTCACAGTTGGCGGGCCTGGCCAGGGACCGGCCCTTCCTGTTCGTGTCCAGCGCGGAAGTCTTCGACGGAGCCAAGGGATGGTATGACGAAGCCGATGCACCAGCTCCGATCAATGTGTATGGTGCAACGAAGCTTGCCGCCGAGCGCATCATTTTGCAGAATGTCCGGCACACCGTCGTTCGGATCGTGCTGACCGCGGGCACCTCATTGCTGCATGACCGCAGTTTTGTGGAAGACATGTGCCGGGCGGCCAGGGC
>DASTJX010000223.1:0-4647 GCA_035716265.1 Nitrospira sp. | reverse complement strand
CAATCTACAAGTATGAGATCCGCCCTCGTGGCCGTGACGGTTTTCTGCTGAAAGCAGACCCCTATGCCGTCGCATCGGAGCTGCGACCCAAAACCGCGTCAATAGCACGGGACATCTCGGCCTATCGGTGGAACGATCAGGCGTGGATGGAGAACCGGCGTCACCAAAATCCGCTCGAGGTACCTGTCACGGTTTATGAAGTTCATCTCGGCTCGTGGATGCGCATTCCTGAAGAGCACAATCGCTGGTTGACGTATCGTGAGCTCGCCGCAAAGCTCATCCCCTATGTGAAGGATATGGGATACACGCATCTGGAGCTCATGCCCGTGACCGAACACCCGTTCGACGCTTCCTGGGGCTACCAGGCCACCGGCTATTTTGCGGTGACGAGCCGCTACGGTACTCCGGAAGGTTTCATGGCGTTCGTCGATGCGGCGCATCAAGCTGGAATCGGAGTGTTGATGGATTGGGCTCCTGCGCATTTTCCGGACGATGCACATGGTCTCTCCCAGTTCGATGGCACTCATTTGTACGACCATGCCGATCCTCGCCTCGGCTACCATCCGGACTGGCATAGCCGCATCTTTAATTACGGCCGTGTGGAGGTGCGGAATTTTCTGATGAACAGCGCACTCTCTTGGTTAGACCGCTATCACATCGACGGGCTTCGTGTGGACGCCGTCGCCTCCATGCTCTATCTGGATTATGGACGCAAGGCGGGCGAGTGGATTCCCAACCAGTTCGGCGGACATGAAAACCTCGACGCCGTGCTCTTCCTGAAAGATTTGAACGTCCTTGTCCATCGCGACTTCCCGGGTGCCATGATGCTGGCCGAAGAATCCACGTCTTGGGCCGGCGTCTCCCGGCCGACCTATACCGGCGGCCTCGGATTCACCTTCAAGTGGAATATGGGCTGGATGCACGACATGCTCGAATACTTCAGTCACGATCCCGTGCATCGGATCTATCATCAAAACCAGCTGACGTTCGGATTGCTCTATGCCTTCAACGAAAACTTCATGCTCCCGCTCTCGCATGACGAAGTCGTGCACGGCAAGGGATCACTCATCAATAAAATGCCCGGTGACGAATGGCAGCAGTTTGCCAATTTGCGCGCGCTCTACGGTCTGATGTACGGGCATCCAGGGAAGAAAATGCTTTTCATGGGCGGCGAATTCGCGCAACGGGAGGAATGGCACCACGACCGCAGCCTTGACTGGCACCTGCTTCAGTATGGGTACCATCAAGGAGTGCAACACCTGGTACGGGACCTCAACCGGCTCTACCAGTCCGAGCGCGCCCTCCATGCCGTCGACCATGATTGGCAAGGATTCCAGTGGGTGGATTTTCATGATGCGGCGAACTCCATCGTCGCATTCTTAAGGAAAGCCCAAGACCCGGATGAACAGGTCCTCTGCATATGCAACTTCACTCCTGTTCCGCGGTATGAGTATCGAATCGGCGCGCCGCATGAAGGGTTCTATCGTGAACTCCTCAACACGGATGCCTCCCTGTACGGTGGAAGCAACATGGGCAATGGTGGCGGCGTCCCTGCGCACAGGTACCCAAGCCACGGCTTTCCTTGTTCACTGCAGCTCACGCTGCCACCGCTGTCGGTGACGTTTCTCAAAGCCGGCTGAGGGCTGGGAAGAGTATGAAGAGGATTACCAGGACCGGAAAGGACCGCAATCCAGATGGATGAAGTGTGCGCGAGGATAATAACCCACCCCGCCATATCGTAGTTTCAAGGCAGCCTGTCTGATCTCACGCGGCCGTACTCCCGGGATGAAGAAGTCGACGGCCTGGCCCTCGACATGCAAACTATGCCGGGCAGCCCGACGGCTTCGTTTCACGAGGATGGCATTGTATTCCGGAGAACGATAGCCGGAAATGACGTGAATCTCGCCTGCCCCGCCAAGCGTTTTCTGCACGAGATTCAGGTGTTCGATGACACGAGAATCCATGGCGGCCACTTCGCCGGTATGATGACACCGGAGTATGTGGTTGAGGTCGTCCAGCGCCGCAAGATCGTAGTGTCCTCGTTCATCGCGATACCGAACGCGCAGCCGCTCATCGGTGTGCACGTTATACAATGACAGTTCACCTTCTGGTAACGCGTGGGCCTCTGCACGGATCGGTGGGGGCGACAACACACGTGCGCTCCAGAGGAGGACGCCTGCCACGGAGGTTTTCAAGACCGTTCGTCTCGTCCACGACCAATCAGAGTCTGGCACCGGATCGCTCCATGACAAAGAAGGACTCAGCGAGGATACATACGTAGTCGAGAGGCTTGTATCAAATGGGCCGACCAAGGTCAACCAAGTTTTCCCCTTTGCCAGCAAATCGGCAACCGGCCGCTTGGGTGACGGACGCTCACAAGGCCTGTATCTTCCCTAAGGGACTCTTTGCCGCATGCTCATGAGCACTCACACGATGACAACGTGAGTGAGCGAGCGTCGTGAGTGACATTTCCCGCTAGACAGGTCGGAGGAAGACGAGTAATATCACGTCACTCACAAGGAGCCATGGGCATGGCAACCATTTTGGTTATCGATGATGAGGATTCGATCCGGCACTTATTAAAGGACGTGCTGGAGAAGGCCAAACATCGGGTCCTTGAAGCGCGCGACGGACGCGAAGGATTGAACCTTTACCAGAATAACCAGATCGATCTCGTGCTCATGGATATTTTGATGCCGGGCACCGACGGGTTGGAAGCGACACTGCAGCTGACACGCGAATACTTGGACGCGAAAATCATCGCCATGACAGGTGCGCAGGGCGACCGCAACTTCCTTGACGTCGCCAAACTGTTCGGGGCTCGCCGTGTCTTTGAAAAACCCTTCGATCTGAACAAGATGGTTGATGCGGTCAACGAAGAATTAGCCAGATAATCCAGTTCTCTCACTCCCACCCCACCGGATCGTACCCGCGCTCTTTCAAACATCGCTGCACGAACTCCTTGTACGCCTGGCTCGGAGGCGACCGCCGGAACAGCCTTCGAAGAAAGCCCACGGTCGCGCCACTGGCGGCTCCAACCATGGCTCCGCGTCCGGCATGTCCGGTGATCGCACCTCCAACCGCACCAGCCGCTGACCCGACTGCTCCCCCTCCGGCCGTGTTACCGGCGACTTGTGCGGCCTTTCCCCGGCTTGGAGTCGCTCCTGCGCCCTTGGCCATCTGGCTACATTCCTCGATCGCCTGGTGTGCCGCGTCTGCGCCCCTGTCCTTGTAGTGCTGATTCGGATAGAGAATCGGTTTTGGGGCACAGGACGCGAGGACGATTGCCACAAGAAGCCACCTGCTGACGCTCGTGCTCATCACCCGCAACGCTTCCGGTTACGCCTGCCGGCCGCCCGTGAGTTCTTTGCGCACAAGGCTCCGCATCATGACCGGATCCTGATACGCCACCTCACTCAGCGCATCCATAATATGGAGGCGCTTTGCCGCGGCCAGTTCCTTCGCCTTGGAATAGTTTGTGGCACTGAAACGGGCAACAGCGGGCTGGCCATTGACAATCTGACAAGCCAGCACTTCTCCATCCACCTCCAGCGTCCCTCCCTGTTCTACAAGGGATTTCGCCTGAACAGGGGTAATGCCGTGCAGCCTGGCGAATTCATCCAAGCCGCCCGTTTCGACGAGGCGCCCGTCCGGCATGATGCACAGCCGCTTGAAGTGAACCGACCAATCTTTTCGGAAGTCGATGTACTTCACATCGCCTCCCTTGGCAACCGCTCGGTCCAGCGTGCGGTAGTCGAGACCTAAGTTTTTTTGCGCCAGCTTCACCTTCAATTCTTCGGGCAACGTTCGATACAACACCTCCTTGGCGGCCGCTGTCAGAGAAACCGAGCGTGCGCGTGCCGTCTGTTCGGCTTCGGCGAACTGCATCACATCCAGCACGAACGTCTGCTTTGGCATGCCGTCAGCGTCGCCCAGTAGACACGCAAACAGCCCGCGGGTGAGAAGCCCGCTTTGTTGGGGATAGACATAGGTCCCACCCTCTTTCAATAGCTGACTCATGCTCTCAAGAGGCACATCGTAGCTCTCTGAAAGCACCTTCGCATGGGCCGCCAGGTCTTCAATCAGGGTCATGGCACAGACGGTGACATTGCCCGGCGCATCAAACTCCGAATAGTCCTCCACGATGTTGTAGAGCACCGCGGCTTTCGGCTTCTCAGTCTTCTTCTTAATTTTGAACATCGCTCGCTCCGGTTCGTTCGCTTCGCACCTGCCGTTTCAGATGCCGATACGGCGGTAAGGTCATCAGTCGGCGATCCTCGACCGGACCTCCGATGGTGAAGTGATAGAGTGATTGAAGGCTCAACCCCTTCACAGCCACAATTTCATGAACCGGGTCGTCAAAGAAACACCCGATGCCTGTGGCGCGCACGCCCGCCGCTTCCGCTTCGAGGTACAGCACTTGTCCCAGTAGGCCGGATTCCCAAAACAGTCGTGGATACCACCACGCGCCTCGCTCCCGCAACAACCCTTCGAATTCAGCCAGCATCCCCAGAGAAAAAGCGCTGTCCCCGGCAATGTCCTGATGACAGCTTACTTGGACCGCAAGCCTCTTGGCATCGCCTTCCAACAGCCGGTACAGCGCGAGGTCCTCCGGACAACCAGGCACGAGTTGCCACGTAAGCTCCG
>DASTJX010000222.1:0-4482 GCA_035716265.1 Nitrospira sp. | reverse complement strand
TGGCTGCACGGTGTTCATACAGGCCGGCGGTCTCACCCGTCCAATCCGAGGCGTCCTTCCACAGGGCGGTCGTAGCCAGTGAGGGGAGAAGGCCCTGAGCAAAGCGAGAACAATGCCGTACGACTTTTTCAACATCCTGCTGTAAGGGGATGGGTGTGCCACGGGAACTGAGTCTCGCTGAAATCTTCCAACTTGGGTACTACTGGGAGACCAAGATCCTGCTGACGGCTGTGCGGCTCGACCTCTTCTCTGCACTCGATGGCAAGCCAAAAACCTCCCAAGAGGTGGCCACCCGAATAGGCGCACACGAGCCGACGCTCACGCTTCTCCTCAACGCTCTCGTGGCCATGTCCTTACTGACGAAGACAGACGACGCCTATCGCAATACTACTGTGTCCGGAAAACATCTAGTCCGGCACTCGCCTCACTACGTCGGACACCTGCTGTTGCTGCATGATGCGGAATGGAACAATTGGGCAAAATTGGAGGAGACGATCCGTTCGGGAAAGCGCTTGGTCGACCGGCATGTCTTCGAAACGGATCCGGAATTGGGCGGCAATGTCTTAGCGGTGCTTGATCGCATCGGTCGCCAGAGCGGGCCGGAATTTGCGAAACGGCTGCACCTCCCTGGGCCCGTTCATCTGCTCGATCTCGGAGGCGGAGCAGGGACCAACGCCATCGCTTTTTGTCAGGTTTATCCCGAACTGACCGCCACCGTGTTCGATCTTCCCGCGACGCTGCGGCTCACTGAGAAGACGATCAAGGAGGCTGGTGTAGAATCTCGAATTACGTTGCGAGCAGGGGATTTCAACCGCGATGGGCTCGGAGGGCCCTACGATGTCGTGCTGATGTCCGACATCCTGCATTACCAGACGTTTGACGCGAACCAGGCCCTGGTCCAAAAAGTTTATGAGCATCTGTCGCCCAAAGGCCGATTGATCATCAAAGACCGGTTTCTGGACGAAACTGGAACGGGCCCCGCCTGGACGACAGCATTCGCGGTGCACATCCTCGTGAATACTCAAGAAGGGGCCTGTTACAAAACAGCTGAGGCGATGCAGTGGATGACCAAAGCGGGATTGGTTTCAGTCAGTGAATTAGAACGGACGGCGGTGGTCCAAGGGATCAGACAAGCGAGGTAACCGCTCAATGGAATGGCTAAAGCATCCGGGATTTTTCGGGACACACGCCACAATCGGCGCCGATGTCAGTCAACTCATGGCGACATTTTTTACCGGTCTCTTTGTGATCGGTTGGATTCAGGCACGGAAGCGCCAGTCGGATGCTCACCACTGGCTGATGTTGGGCGGCATGGTGGCGATGCTGGGCTTCTTCGTGAGTTATTACCTTTTCAGGCAACTCGGCGTGTTGGCCTTTGAAGGAAAAGAAGGATTTGGCGGGTCCGAAGCCCTGTACCGCAATGTGTTTATCCCGCTTCTGACATTTCATATCATTCTTGTCATTATTGGGTTGGTGATGGCGGTCTACATGATCGTGCTGGGGTTCCGTGCCCAGGCGATCGAGCAAGGAAGAAGGATTCTCAGCGGCCGCATGCTTCAAACGACCTGGGGAAAAGTCGGGACGATCTTCGGGATTCTCTGTGCCCTGGTCGCACTGTACTTGATCTACCTGGTGGCAGCGGATCGTTTCCGAATGGGACGACTTGCCGTGTGGGTGGGACTGCTGGCTTTGATTGCGATTGTTTTTGCGGTGGAAATGGCCATCCAGCGTATTTGGCCGGACGGCGGACAGCGCCATCGAACGCTCGGACGCTTCACGATGATTGTCTATTGCATCTTATTTGTGACCGGAACGACCACGTACACCATGTTGTATATCCTGTACCCGGGCAAGATCGGTTAACAGATGTTGAAAGGTACTCTTCACACCCGCCCAGCCCGTGGCTCTGTTGCACCCACCCGACTCACCGATCGCCGAGCGTTGTTCTCGCATCGGGAAGCCTAATCCATGTTGACTTGCGGATGCGGTCGCTGGATGCACACGGAAGGGATCGAAGAGCGGACCTGTGACGATGGCGCGGTGCAATGGTTCATCCGTTCGGAATGCCGGGGGTGCGGCTTTAAAATGGGAATGGATGTGCCTGCCGGCCAGCACATGTTCAGCGATCGGCTTATGTGGACCGACGAGGCACTGCATCGGTTGGAGCGGATGCCCCCCTATCTGGCGTCGGTTGTTCGAGAGGACGTCGAACGCGATGTCAGAGCGCGCGGTGAACGGGTGGTGACCTACGACTCGGTGCCGCGCGTCGGGACCGCCGAGCGAATCGAGTGGGAACCTGAGGCGGAACGTCGGTTAGAGAACGTGCCTGCCCCAGTGAGGGCCATGGCCAGAATTGAATTGGAACGAACCGCAGCAGATCAGGGAATGGCTCGGATCACTGTCGCACTGATGGAGGAAGTGAAGGCGAAATACTTCGGGCTAGGGGCAAAACGGTGAGCGGGTCCGCTTGGTGAAAGCCGCGTCTTGCCGCGGGTGGGTGGGTGAGACAACTCGATCGACGCCACCGCATGTTTCATTGAGGGAAGGGGACGAAAAGAGAGATGCTGCATCGAATGGCGTTGCGAGTGTTACCGAGCCTGACGCTGGCTGTCACGGAGCCGGCCGTACGCAAGCAAAAGCGCCTGGTCATGTTGGTGCCCGGTCTGGTCGCGTTTGCAATATACCGCGCGGCTAAGCAGCTGCTGCCGCTTGCGGAACCACTCGTGCTCCTTACGGTCAGCGGGATGGTGGGACTCATGACTGCCTTGTTGGCCTATCGTGTCGGTCGGGACACGGCGTGGGTCGAGATCTTTCGAACGGATGGTCGTGGGCTTCTCTGGTGGATGGCCGGTTGGATCGGATTTGTCTACGCCGTCCAGTTGTCGCTTCTTGTGCTCGCCCTGCTCTGGTTAGTGGGCTATGACTACCTGCAGCATCCTGACGGCCCCGCCATGATGGCGATGATCATTTCTTGTACCGCCGTAGCGCGGGATGCTTTCGAAATCGGGCACATCCGTCATGTCACGATGATGGGGCGGCCATGTCCCACCTTTCCGAACGGTGCGGCATTACGCAGTCTGCTCCAGTCCCATGGGGCGGCCCTCCGTCCGTGGGTAGGCATCGGACTCTTGACCGGTGCTCTCGGTGCCTCATTCGGTGCATTGATCGAGAATGAGCAGGCGGCGACCATTGTGCAGGTGTCGGGGATCACGATTCTGGGAGGTGCCCTCATGCTGTGCGCCTATTTCGCCGGCCTGAGACCGTCTGGCACATGGATGGAGGGATTGATGGCAACCCAGGCGGCTGAATTGCTGAAGTACTGGTGGTGGCCTGGATTGGCGTTTGCCTCGACCTACTATCTGGTCGTTGCCGGAGTGGTGATTTTTCTCCTGAAGCAGCCCGGCGTCCCCACCTCCTATGCCGTCTGCGGTGGCAGCTTGGTGGCCGGCGTGATGGCGTTGTACGGGTACTACCTGGGCTATCGCAGACACGTAGAAGAGCAACAAGGGCTCAGCTTGAGCCCCGCGTTGCTTCGCTGTCCTTTCGTGATGGGCATCCTCACCAAGTCATCGAGGTCACCTGTTGCCGGTGCTTCAAAAGGTTGATGCGTATGGTATCGATCATCAGACCATTCCATGCGGTTGTAGCCATTCTCGCGTTGACCTGCGGTCTCGGATTCTTCTGGGCATCCGCACCTCCTGTCCTCGCGGAAGAAGCTGCCGATCTCTACTACAAGATACCGGGTACGCCCTCGGGGCCTGCCGCTCCTTCGCCGGCCGAAACGGTCTATTCGCGCGTCGGATCGTATGACAGCCGTTTGGTGGTGTGGTTCGTCACGCAGCAGCATACCTACTTCGGCGGCTTCGTGCTCGCCCTCCCGTTGTTTTGTGCGCTGCTCGAATTTTTAGGCCTGCTGACAAAGAAACCGGCGCTGTCGCTTCGCTACGACGGCCTCGCGAGGGATCTCGCGAAAGTCGCTCTGCTTGCGCTCTCGGTGACGGCGGTCGTGGGCAGCCTCATGCTCGCCATGTTCCTCTATCTCTATCCGAGCTTCATGCGTTACATGGGCGGCACGTTCAAGGCGTTCATGCCGGCATATGCTGTGGTCTTTCTCGGGGAGTCCCTGCTGCTCATCCTCTACTATTACAGCTGGAACCGCATGGCGGAGCCTGGCTTGAAGTGGATTCATGCGGCGATCGGCATCCTGACGAACATTTTTGGTACCGCGCTGCTTCTATTGGCAAATTCCTGGGCGGCCTTCATGATGTCGCCTGCCGGCGTGGATGCGCAGGGACGGTTTCTCGGCAACGGCTGGCATTTGCTGCATTCCGCTCTGTGGAATCCGTTGAACGTCCATCGTTTCCTTGCCGACATCATGTCGGGCGGCGCGGTCGTCCTGGCCTATGCCTGCTATCGCTTTTTTACGAGCAAGACCGAGGGGGAGCGCGCCTACTTCGACTGGGTGGGCTACGTCTTTCTCTT
>DASTJX010000221.1:0-13935 GCA_035716265.1 Nitrospira sp. | reverse complement strand
AAGACCAAGCTTGAGGTTATAACTCGCGGAGCCTCGCTGATCTGTGTAACCTTGGATCAGTACCCCGAGATTCTCATCGCCCTTGAGAAGCGCTGCGTCATGTTGAAGCTGTTTTCCGGCTTCGTCGGTCAAGCCTTTCCGGCCCACTTCGAAGTAGAGATCCGTGTGGATCGCAGGCGATTGAGACGCAGCAACAGTGGCTGTTTGTATGTTGGCTGCCGGCACGGACACGGCCATCGGTTGGACATGCTTGAGCGCGTCCGTAACCTGAGAACCGTTCAACTGATCCTGACCCGTACGGGGGTCGCTCGAAGAGTAGTACCAGAAGGACCCGAGAGCGACGGCCAGGCTTACGACGAGACCTGAGACGACCAGGACAGCCTTGTCTTTATTGGGTCCTGAGATGGCTGGACTGATGTTGCCGGTTCTGATTTGAGATGGACTGTTCTGCATGATGAGAACCTCCTAAGTTTAAAGAGTAAGAACGTTCAAAGTTCACAAATTGGCATGCCGACAAGCTGATGCATGGACGTGAGGAAGCGGTTTCACTTTCCAAATCACCTCCCTTCCGAGCCGTCATTCCGCGCGTCGATGTGGGATGTGCCTGAGCAATCGGAGTGCCTACCAAAGAGATGCAGAACGTTTAGAGATGCTCGCAAAATTAGGGAGTTCCGAGAGAAGGAACAAGTGGATCGGTTGCGGGGAAACGGCTCCCTTCATGCCGTGCGGGGCTGGCCCCGCACGAATTAAGCGAGCAGAACTATAGAGCAGGGTTGCGGCCTATTGCGCGGAATGGAGCCGGCACGCCACTAAAGGCCGGGCCATTTACGTCAAATCAAACTGGTCTGGACAGGCGAGGCAGGTTTAGAATGCCGGGTTCATGATGGCCGGAGTGGCGCAGAAAGGGCTGGGGCTGGCTCTTGAGAGCGACCGTGCTGGAGTACCCCAAACAATCGGGATATCGGAGCGTAGTTCAACCTGGTTTTCTGAGTGTACCTCGCGGCAACCTACTGGCTTCAGACAACAGGGTGCGATTCCCGCAGCGGTACGCAAAGACGTCGGAACGCATCAGGATGCCGTGATCATGTTTCGGTCATAGCGGTAGAGGGTGAAGCGTTTGAAGGCTTCTGCAGGAACATTGCCCGCACCAGACGGTCAATTGAGGCGAAATGGCGGTCTGGAATATTCTTGAACCGGCGCTTGCACTCGGCCACGGCTTCTTCAACCGATTGGCACGGTTGAATGACCGACAGCAAATGGTCGTAGTACCCGTTCAACTTGAGCTCAACAGTTCTGAGGCAGGTAGGGTCTCCGGCGATTGCCGACACCGCTTTGGCTCGGTCGCCGCCTGATTCGACCAGAGCCTGGAAACACAGGCCCTTGAGACGCTGCGTCACGGTGCTGCGATCCCAGGACAGGGCCTTTGCCGTCGCCTGCATATCAAATCCGTGATGCCGCAATCGATCTAACACGGCCTTGTCCCCGGCTTCGTCAGGCAAGGCGACAGCCAGATCGCGCCGCTCTTCATCCTCCATTGTGACGTCTTCCAGAGAGAATGCAGAGCGAGACAGAACGCTGCCATCGCTCAGTGCCACCGCCCGCTCGAGCACATTGCGAAGCTCACGCACATTGCCCGGCCATCGATAGTTGTTCAGGAGACGCAGTGCATCATTGGACAGCTGAGGATGAGGACGTCCCAATCGTTGGGCGATGTCGGTGAGTGTCGCTTCGGCAATGATGGCGATGTCGCCCGGGCGGTCACGCAGCGGGGGTAGCCGGAAGACGAACCCCTTCAGTCTAAAATAGAGATCCTCCCGGAACCAGCCTTCGGATACTCCGCGCTGGAGATTACGATTCGTCGCAGCCACAATCCGCACGTCGACAGTCGTGGGAACGGTCGCTCCGACACGATAGAAAGACTTTTCCTGGAGGACACGTAGCAGTTTACTTTGGTGATCCAGGCGAAGATCTCCGATCTCGTCGAGAAAGATCGTGCCCCGGTGGGCCAACTCAAAAAACCCGCGCCGGTCGACAGCGGCTCCGGTGAAGCTTCCCTTTGTGTGACCGAACAGCTCGCTCTCGAATAGTTCGGGTGGAATTGCCGCCATGTTGACCGGGACAAATGCGTGCTGCGCACGGGGACTCAGCCGATGCACGGCTCGTGCGAACAGCTCCTTTCCGGTGCCTGGTTCGCCGAGGAGCAAGACGGTCAATGGCGACGCCGCCCCTCGCTTCAGCTCATGAAACATTCGAAGCAGTTCAGGCTGTTGTGTGACAATGCCGACTTCGCGGCATTCCTGTCTGAGACCATCCAATTCGGCATCACCCATCGTTCGGGGTGCCCGGTCGGCAACGCGAAGGTCGCTCAGCTGCCGTTCCAGTTCGTCCAGCCGGCGTTGGGCAGCCTGCTCCTGCGTGTGCGCGTCGACCAATTGGGCGCGCATCGACACAGTGCTCCTGACCATTTCTTCCTGCTGAGCGGTCGATTGCAGCACAGCGGCTTTGGCGGTTTCCAAATCTTCTTCCAAGGCCTCGGCGTGGTTTTGGCGCAAGATCAGCGCCTCTCGTACCGCGCTGACATCTTGTTGGAGACGGAGCATGTCCTGTTCGAGCATGATCCTGCGTTGATCGGCGGTAAGGTGACTCCAGGCGATCGTGCCGATGATGACACAGCACCCGGCGGTCAGCGGCAGCGTGAGAGGCAAGACGAGTTGGATGCCCCAGAGCACGGCTGCTGCGAAGATTGCATAGAGCAACAGCACGCTGCCGGCCAAGATCAGGTTCACCCTTCCATCGAAGCGAAGGAGGCCGAATGCGATGCACGAGGCCAGCACGAGCGTGAGGCCGATGCCTGTCCAACGGCCTGTAACCAACACCTGTTGATCGGTGAGCAAGCTGTTGAGGAGGTGCAGATGCGCCACAATGCCCGACACGGACTGACCCGTGGGAAGCAGCCAGAGATCTTGAAAGCTCTGAGTAGGAAGGATGACGACGACCTTATCTTTAAACTGGTGTTCTAGCTGCTGTTTGTCCTGATCCTGTATCGCGTCCCAGACCGAGGAGAGTGTTGTCGTGGGAAGCGCAGACAAGGCACCATCGTCGACGGGATTGATCGGAGCCGAGGCGCGCCCCGTCGTCAGCGGCTCCCCTGCGGGTCTATCTTGCTGTCGGTAGAGATCATAGAGAACGGAACCGAAGGTTGGTACCGTTTTGGCTTGCACGGAAGTCAGCAAAGGAATCAGCCGCGTAACATGATCTGGCTGGGTCAAGAGCTGTGCATGGGCCGTGATGGCTCCTTCCGATGGCAGAGCGCGCTCCGGGTCGTGGATAAAGACGAGCGGTCCGGCGGCATCCATTGCCTCGAGCAGAAGGGCATCACTTGCCGCTCCGCCAAGGGACGCCGGGCTGCCATGATCGAGACGATGATCGATCCCGATTGCGACGGCGCCGGCCTCATGTACGCTGGTCACAACTCGGGCCAGCAGAGACCGGTCCAGTACGGCTCCCAATCGGGCTTCGCTCTGCGGATCAGGGACCACAATCGCTAAGTTCGGACTGGTTGCGATCGGCGCTCGATGCCGGAGCCAGGTGTCATAGAGCGTCCAATCCAGGGTGGTGTAGGTGACAGGAGCCAGGCTCCAAAGACTATTGGCGAGAACCGACGCCAACACACCGATGACCAAGGCCTGCAGGAGGGGAGTGCTGATGAAGAACCGCCAGAATCCTGACCGTTCGATCTGCATGCGCTACCGGACGCCTATCTCCGTAAGGAAGGCATTCATGTCATTCTTGGGCAGTCCTTTGAGTATGCCCTTGGCCTTTGGAATATCCTGAGGAACGCCGATGCCCCTGCCGTATACTCGGGCCAACAATCGCTTTGCCGGGCCAAAGCCTTCCGCAGCGGTGGTTTCGAAACAGGCCAGAATTGTTTGATCATAGGGTTCCAGGGCTGCGCCGGAACCCGATTCATACAGCCTCGCCAACGCGATGTGTGCCTCCTCGCTCAAGGCATAGCCCTCTTTGAGCAGCACTGGGACAGCAATATCGGTACGGCCATCCGCGAGGAGCTTGGTCCCGAGCGTGCGACCGTTTTCCGTCGACCCATAGTCGTGAAATTCCTCCCACAGCTTGTCCCGATACCGTTGGAAGGCATCCAATGCCTCCTTGCGCTTTCTCTCCGGTTGGTCCGATGAGAGCGCTTGTCGTCGGAGCTTGGAGAGGCTATCGGCAGCCGGTTGGTACCCGTATTCGACGCCCTTCATCCACCAGAAAATGGTTTTCGCCAGATCTTTCTCCACCCCTTGACCGCTCTTGTACGCGTTGCCGAGAAAAAACTGGGCTTGCGAAACGCCTCCGATCGCCGCCTCCTCCATCAGTTGAGCTGCTTCCTGTGTCTGGTTCGACAGCATCAGGAGCAGCGCCAGGCGGTAGCGTGCATCCGGGAAATGCGGCTGTAAGGCGAGCGCCTGTCGATAGGATTGGATCGCTGCCTTCCGGTCGCCCAACGAGTAGTACACGCTTCCTAGACTGTAATGCCCATCCGTCAATGCGGGATCGAGCCGGACAGCCTCGGTAAACACCGAAGCGGCTGCCCGCCAGTCTTGCTTCGCCATGAGCATGACGCCCAATTGGGCGTGCGCCTTCGCGCTGTTGGGATCTAATTTGACGGCACGGCGGCATTCTCCGATCGCGGCGTCAAGATCGCCGGTATTGTAGAGCGCTTCCGCCAGGGCGATGCGCTCGCCTGCATGCCTTGGTGACAGTCGGACGAGCCCCCGCAATTCGGCCAGACGTTTCGCGGCAGAACCTGGTTCGACGAAGGTCTGATGAAGTGGAGCATGTTCATCTCCGACGGCTTCCAAAGGCGGGGGTGGACTTTCGAGAGGAGCCAGCGGAGTCGGATCGTCAGGCGATTGAGCAAATGACGAAGCAATGACGCATGCGCTGAAGATGGCCACGGCCGATAATTGACGGCGCATCGACCTTAGATCCCTCCGTTCATCGAATGGGCGACATTATACCACCGAGCATACCACCGAGCGGGGAGTCGTTCGTGGATAAGCGCGATGGGAAGGGTCGATCACAGGTGCTTCTTAATCAGCGAAACGGTCGTGCCTACCTGTTCCGCGGAGAGGGCGACGCGGTCATGTGGCACGCGCCAGACCGGTTCGAGAGGAGCCGGATCGTGCGGAAGACGCGGAATAAGGTGCCAATGAATGTGAGGAAGCTGATTGCCCAGCAACTCGTAATTCATTTTTCTTGCCTGGAACGTTTCAGCGAGCACGTTGGCTAAGCGGCTGACCTCTTCCATCAGCTGGATGCGCTCGGTCGGCGCAAGATGGAACAGTTCCGTCGCATGACGTTTGAATAGGAGCACGGTCCAGCCGGGGAAGAACTGATCGTCGTGGAGATAGGCCAAGGACAGACCCATGTCGGCAATGAAGTGATCGGCAACAGGCCACATCCCTGCACAGGCGTCACACGGCGGATGGGTCATGGCTGGATCGTTTTCCGTTCTTCCTCGGTGATGATGCCTTTTTTGAGCAGCAATTGGATTAATCTGTCAGTCTGGCGATCCTGAGGTGAGGGGGTTGGCTGTGCCTGATTGGCCGACGGCTTGGGTTCCGCGGGTGGCCGTTTTTTCCCGTACACGCGGAATGACGGGGTGAAGACCGACACGTAATCCCTGTTGCGAATGCGAATGGAAAGCGGAAGACTGTCGGTCAGCGGAGCCAGATCAGGACTGGCACCCACCGGCACGCGAAAAAATGGTTTGCCGTCTTCCGTTTCTCCGTCCTGCCCCACAATTTCAAAGCGATTGAGGAGCGGTTCACTCTTCAGCGACTCGCGGTCTTCGCCGGCGAGATTAGTGATTTTCTCCAGAACGATGATGAGTGAATCGGCGATCAAGGGATCGCTGGACCGGTTACGGACGGTCAAATCGTACCGGTACTCACTGTTGAAGTTGTCGCGACTGGTAAGGGTCACGCTGACGGACGTCTTGCCGGTGAGATCAGCCAGTTGTTCGGTGGGCGAGGCGGCCGCTGGACCGATGTAGAGTATCCCGGCGATGAGCAGCGTTCCGATCAGCAGAGGGGTGGTCAGGTGATACATCCGTATGAAGCTCGCTCGATTGAGGGTGACGATTACACGCGAAGCATAGCAAACATCTCAATATTGATCGAGTGTTCTCGTGATCGTGCCTTGACACTCTGTTTCTTCGACAGATATTCTGCGCGCGACACAAAGCGAGTCGAAGAGCCGATGGCCACCCAACGCGCCCCGCTCCTGGTTTCCCGCTCTCTCATGTCCCGGCTCATGCGCCTGTACGACCTGCCTCATCCCCTACACAAGCGACGTCTCATTCGAGGCTACGACCGGGCACATGCTGTCCGCACCGCGCGAATGTGCGCTGCTGTGGCCTCTGCATTGGGGCATGGAACCGAGCGTGTGCGCCAGTATCAAATCGCCTGTCTTTTGCATGACTTGGGACGCGCCGGCCTGGACCGCCGGCTGTTTGGAAAGATCTGGTCCTGGGCGAAGGCTCACGGGATTCCAACGAGGCCCCGTGAATGGCGGGCCATTCATCCTGAGACGCCCTATGGCCGCGAGACCGAAGCGTTCGTCGCCCGTTATAGAGAAGCGCTCGAAGCCGACGGCATTCCGGTCACCGCCTGGGCAAAGGAACAGATAGAAATGCGACTGGGTTATGCCCGCCGTTTGGCAAGAAGGTTACGGACGGTGCGGTCCTCCATCACGCGAATGGGTGTGCGACTTGAACCCTGGATGCAGCTGGTGATGCTGTATTATTACTATCCAGAAAAGCTGAGCCGGGCCCAGCCATGGGTGAAACAGCTGGCGGAGGTGCTGGTCGCCTGCGAGCAGTTCGAAGCGTACAGCAATCAGCGTCGCGGCCGCGACTATTATGTGCGTCGCAAGGAATCCATCGCCGAGGCCTTTGCGTACCTGGAAAAATTGGAACAGGAGAGGATTCTCAGCGGGGACGTGATGGCGGTCATGAAACGGCTGGCCGCCGCCGGGGAGTTCGACGGCGTGATTGCGGCAGCACGAGGCCGTCGCGTGACGCCCGACGAGCGACGATTCCTTCGTCGAATGGAGCGGTGAGTATGGCGGTGAAAACGATGCCTCTCCGGATCGACATGCGCGGCGGGACGCAGATCGAGAATGTGACGAAGTTCGTCCAGGACGCGTTGGCTCAGGCCCAGGTGACTGCAGGCATCGTGACCGTGTTCGTCAAGCACACCACCGCGTCGATCATGGTCATTGAGGACGAACCCGGCATCAGGTTGGATACGAAAACGTTTTGGGACCGAATCGCCCCGGCTCATCCGTCCTGGCAGCACAACGAGCAAAATCCGGGTGAAGACAACGGCCATAGCCATCTGAGAGGCCAGTTGCAAGGCCCTTCCGTCACCATTCCCTTTTCGAACGGGTCGCTGCTCTTGGGGACATGGCAACAGATCGTCGTCGTCGATTTCGACACCCGCGCCCGCACTCGAGAGCTCATCATTCAAATCCTCGGAGAGTAGCCTCGATGGTTCCTGTCATGGCGGGAGTGCTGGCCGTGATGCTCGAGCTGATCGGCGATGGGCGTTTGTGTGATGTTGCCGCCGATTGGGGGAAACCGCTCGGAGCGCTTTATGAAGGGGCCGAGGTGCGTCCGCGGCCGGTCACCCCGGCACCCACAGAGCTGGGCCCTGATGAACGGGCGACGATGGCGGTGTTCGAGCGAGCGACCAAGTCGGTCGTGTTTATCTCGAATACCGCCATCCAGCGGGATTTTTGGTCCTTCGACATTCTGGAAGTCCCCCAAGGATCCGGCTCAGGCTTCGTGTGGAATAAGCAGGGACATATCGTCACAAATTTTCATGTGATCTATGGGGCGAACACGATCAAGGTCACCCTGGCAGACCGCAGCGAGCATCAGGCGAAACTGGTCGGCGCCGATCCAGATCACGATTTAGCCGTGCTTCAGATTCAGGTCTCCGAGAGCCTGCTGGAACCATTAGCCATTGGCAGCTCACACGATCTCCGCGTCGGCCAAAAAGTCCTGGCCATTGGCAATCCGTTCGGCCTGGATCACAGCCTGACCACAGGAGTCGTTAGCGCGCTGGGTCGCACGATCAAATCGCTGTCCAACCGGACTATTGAAGGAGTGGTGCAGACTGATGCGGCGATTAATCCTGGTAACTCAGGTGGACCGCTCCTCGATAGCGCCGGGCGCTTGATCGGCGTGAATACACAAATCATCAGCCCCAGCGGAGCCTATGCGGGAGTCGGTTTTGCCGTCCCGGTGGATACCGTCAATCGTATCGTTCCCGAGCTGATCAAACACGGCAAGCTCATTCGTCCGGGGCTTGGCGTCTCTCTCGTCCCAGACGCCATTGTCAAGCGATGGGGCATCAAGGGATTGGTGATCGGCAAGGTCACTCAGGGCGGTGCAGCGGATCGGGCCGGACTAAAAGGCGCCCGGGAAACCCCCACAGGACGAATAGAACTCGGCGACATCGTGGTCGCCGTGGCCGGCAAGCCGGTCACGACCCTCGACGAGCTGATGGCTGTGTTGGAAGATCACAAGGTCGGCGAACACGTGACCGTGGAAATCTTGCGAGGAAACCGCCGCGAAAAGATCACCGTGACGCTTCAGGCCGTCAATTAGCAGGCGGCAATCTCCGATCTCTCTATGGTAGGATCTTGGTCTCATGTGGAGGACCAGCCATGAGTGATCGCCGCTCACCCGACTCGCCTCAAGAACCGACCAGTAGGCGGGAAGATCCGGGCGCAAAGACCGGTTCTGATCCCCTCGAGCTCATTGAACAGTGTCTTGCGCTTTTCCCGGAGTCAGATCCCCGGCAGAAGCTACTATATAAGCTGCGTCACGCCGTGATGCTCTCTCAAGCTGCCAATCAGCAGCGGGAAGCGGAGTTCAAAAAAGTCAGCGAAGTCGTCGCCAAGCTCACGGCACCCGCTAACCGGATCGGGATGCTGCTGGCTTTGCCCGGCGAAGAGCTCGCTCACATCCTCGTGGGGGGCGCCGAATACTATGCGAACGTAGATCCGCGGGTCGCCAGCGGCGATCTCAAAATCGGGACACAGATTCTTGTGAACGAAGCCTATGCGGTGATCAAGACACTGGGCTACGACCGAAACGGCCCGATCTTGAAACTGACGGAGGCGATGGCCGACGGCCGGCTGCGGTTTGAGCAGGAAATGGGACGGCAATCGCTGATCTTGCAGCGATCGAGCGACTTGGCCGGTGTGGAGCTCAAGGCGGGCGACGAAGTCCGGATCGACAGCAGTCTTCGCATTGCGATCGAGAAACTGGCGGACCGTCAGGCCACGAGACATGTGCTCGACGAAGCGCCGAACGTAACATGGGAGCAAATCGGCGGACAGCAGGAAGCGATCGCAGCGATTCGAAAGGCGATTGAATATCCGTTGCTGCATGCCTCCACGTTCGAGCAGTTCAAGTTCTCCCAACCCAAAGGATTTCTCCTCTACGGCCCGCCCGGTTGCGGCAAAACACTCATCGGCCAGGCGGCTGCTGCAAGCCTGTCCAAGCTGGTCAGCGAATCTACCCCGGACGTCCGGGGGGCGGGCGATGCTCGCGCTCCTATCACCGGCGGAGCTTTCCTTCATGTGAAGGGTCCCGAAATCCTCAACATGTGGCTTGGCGAATCGGAGCGCATGGTGCGCGATCTGTTTGTGCAGGCGAGAGCCAAGCGCCACGAGGGGGCACTCCCATTCATCTTTATCGACGAAGCCGAGTCCATCCTGGGGACGAGGCGGGCCATGCGGTCGTTCAACATTTCCAATACCCTGGTGCCGATGTTTTGCAGCGAAATGGACGGCATCGAGTCCCTGCGCGATGTCGTCATTATTCTGGCCTCGAACCGTCCGGATTTGATTGACCCCGCCGTGCTGCGGCCGGGTCGTATCGATCGCAAGATCAAAGTCGCGCGGCCCAACCGCGAAGCCTCGGCTCAGATCTTGAAGGTGTACCTGTCCCATGACTTGCCACTCGATCCTGTGTTGCTCGCAGCGCATGGCGGAGAGCAGGCAAGCGCGATGGCTTCGCTCGCCGACGACGTGCTTGAACGGATCTTCAAAAGGAGCGATGAGAATCGATTGCTGTCCGTCCGGCTCCGAAGCGGCCAGCACAAAGTCCTCTACCGGGGCGATCTGGTCAGCGGTGCCATTTTGGCGTCAATCGTCCAGCGGGCCAAGGAAAAGGCCATCGACCGCACGATTCAATCCGGGCAGCCCGCCGGACTGCTGGCTCAGGATCTGCTCGACGCAGTCACGGAAGAATTTCGAGAAGGGGAAGTGCTGCCGCCTGATGATGCAGCGGAAGAATGGTTGAAACTGCTCGATCATCATCCGGAACAAGTCGTCGGCGTCTCGTCTTTTCGACGAGGCCGGCAGACGGAAGAACGCATCGTGAATCAGATCATCTAGGCGCTCGATTCCCATCCGTCCATGAGGAGAAGTGTGACTCGACTGTTTGGCATTGAAACGGAGTATGGAATTGCCCGGGACGACCTGGACACCATGGATCCCGTGGTGGAATCCATGGAATTGGTGCGGGCGCATCTGACGAGTCCGTTCGAGCGGCGATGGGATTATGCCAGCGAAGACCCGCACGAAGATGCACGGGGGTTCCGGGTATCGGGTTTGGCGCAGGACAAGGAAGAGGCGCAGTTCTCGCTCATCGATGCGCATCGCCCATTTTCGTTTCACGAGATGAAGAGCGACCTGGTGTTGCCGAACGGCGCCAGGTTTTACAACGACCATACCCACCCCGAATACTCGTCACCGGAATGCCGGACGCTGAAAGACTTGGTGGCTCATGATCGGGCCGGTGAGCGCATCGTGCAGCGCGCGGCCGATCGCCGCAATCAGCGGCTGGGCGGCACGCCGGTACAGCTATATAAAAACAACACGGATTTCCACGGACATAGCTACGGGTGTCATGACAACTATCTGGTGCCCCGTTCGATTCCGTTTGCGGCGTTGGTGGCAGGACTGCTGCCCTTTCTCGTCAGCCGGCAGGTCGTAGCCGGCGCCGGAAAGATGGGTATTGAAGCAGAATCCGGCTTAATCGCCGGAACCTACCAGCTGTCTCAGCGCGCTGATTTCATCGAAACAGAATTGAGCGTCGACACGATGCATAACCGCCCGATTCTGAACACGCGGGACGAGCCGCATGCCGATGCAAAGAAGTATCGCCGCCTGCACCTCATTATCGGCGATGCCAACATGTGCGAATATGCGACGGCGTTGAAAGTCGGCACGACCCAACTGGTATTGGAGTTGATCGCAAGAGGCCGCGCTCCCGGTCTGGAGCTGGAGGAACCGGTCACGGCCGTGAAGCAGATTGCCCGGGATGCCGATCTCAAGGCCGCTGTCAGACTGAAAGATCGCCGGAACCTTTCCGGAGTGGACCTCCAAGAGTGTTACTGGGAAGCCGCGCAACGGGAGTTGGCCGGTGCCGATCCGGAGACCGATTGGATTCTCGGTGAATGGGGCGAGACTTTGCGCTTGCTGATTCAGCATCGCGAGCAACTCGTGGGAAGGCTCGACTGGGTCACGAAACAGTGGTTGCTCGAGACATTCATCCGTGAGGAGCAAATTGGTTGGGACGACCCCTGGCTGGCCAGCCTTGATCTGGAATACCATAATGTCAATCCGGACAGAGGGCTCTATCGCGCTCTTGAGGCAGAGGGAAAAGTCTGGCGCATGACAAACGAAGCGGAGGTGGAGGAAGCCTTGGCGCGGGGTCCTCTCGATACGCGCGGCGGTCTTCGGGGAACCTGTGTCCGGCGTTTTGCAGAACAGATCACGGACATGCAGTGGGAGCGAATCCGTTTTTCCGGCGGCTGGCGGCCGAAGACACTCGACATGGGGGACCTGTTCGATCCTATGGAAGTGCGTCGATGCGTCGCGCTCTTCGAGGAAGCCGCTTCCCCGGCGGATGCTCTTACAGCCTGGAACACAAGAAAGGATCTTACCTCATGACCTACAACATGACGCCGGAACGACGCGAAGGACCGGTCAATCCCATGCCGAAGTCACCAACTCCATCGGAGGAGGGTGAGGGGCCGCGGCGGCCGGAAAGCGGTTCTCCCGACAAAGATAACTTGATGAAACGAATGAAAAAAGTCGATCCCAAACAGGCCGAACGCTACCGGCAACGAACGGGTCAATAAATACCGCGCGCCCGCGGAATGTTTCTGGGATCCGGGACGCAGCAGACGCACATTCAACTCAGCGTAGGTGAAGGATGGGGATGCAGGGAGATTTCTTTCAACTGTTGAAAGCGCAAGGCTATCAGTTCGGAGCGGCAGGCGAGGCCGGCAACGGCCAGGAGTTCACGACTGCGACGACCATTCTGGCGTTCAAATATCGCGACGGTGTCCTTGTCGCCGGTGATCGGCGTGCAACCGCCGGTAACATGGTGATGTACGATCGCACCGACAAAGTCCTGGAAATCGATCGGCACAGCGTGATGGCCATCGCCGGAGTGCCAGCCACGGCCTATGAGATGGTGCGGATCCTGGAACATTCTTTCAAATACTACCGGCGCACGCAATTGCAGGAATTGAGCTTTGAAGGCAAGCTCCGTGCGGTGTCCAAGCTCCTCAAGGATAACGTAGCCGCGGCGCTGGCTGGGACGGGGGCGGTCGCACCAATATTCGCCGGCTATGACTTTGAGCAGGAAAGTGCAAAGATTTTCTTCTACGACATTCTCGGGGCGGAATTCGAGGGTGTCGAGTATGCCGTTTCAGGATCCGGCTCGCCGACCATTAGAGGCATTCTGCATTATCTGAATACGTGGGGCGACCAGCCTCTTCAGGCAATGAGTGAGGATCAATCGGCAATCCAGGCCCTGCGGCTGCTGACGAGTGCGGCGGAGTTCGACAGTGCAACAGGCGGTGTGAATCGCGAAGCCAATCTCTATCCGGTCATTAAGCTGATCACTCGAGAGGGCGTGCGCACCGTGCCGGAAGCCCAGTTGAAGCAGAAATTCGAGGCCAGCGTATCTCGATCGGTCTAGGAGTCAGTGAGGCGGCCACAGTCTTTGCGGCAAGTGACCGGGTGAGTCGCTCAGTATCCTTTTTGATCGGAGAGCGTACCCATGTATGAAGAACCGTATAAGTGGGTCGAAGCGGTTGGCAATCGGCGCCACTACCTCGATGAACAATTCACACAGGGCAGCCCGGTCGTGGCACTGGCGTATGACTCAGGCATTCTGATGTTGACGGTGAGCAAAGGCACGCCAAAACTGTATGAAATCTATGACCGATTGGCATTAGGCGGCATGGGACATCCGGCGGATTTGGAAAAGCTCAGATTCAGCCTGTTGGAAATGGCGCATGTCGAAGGGTTCAACCGCTCGCCATCGGATGTGACGGGCAGCCGCATGGTGAAGTACGGCATCGCGCCGGTGATCAAGCAGGCCTTCGAGGAGGTCTTTAAAGCGCCGTTCATCGTGAAGATCCTGTTAGCGGAACTCGGGCAGAAACCGGGCAAAGACAGCTTTCTCGTCATCAACTACGATGGAACGTTCGAGGAAGGTTCACACTGCGCGGTTCTTGCTGCCTCGAAATCGGTCGAGCAAGATATGCTGACGTATCTCCGGAAGTCCGGGTCAGCGCAACTCTCGCTGGACCAGGCGGTTGGAACTGCGCTTCAAGCCTGGGCCTTGGGTGACCGATCGCAGCGCAACGCTCAGGCAGCGGAGCATGGAGAGGGAACCGCGCCCGGGTTACCGCCGCTCGATGCCGCCGGACTCTATACCTATGTACGTGACGCGGTGGCCGAAAAAGCGCTTGAAGGTGCCGTGCTGGATCGTACCCAGCCGGGATCTTCGAAGTATCGGACACTGACGGCTGAAGAACTCGGCCGGCTGCT
>DASTJX010000220.1:0-5097 GCA_035716265.1 Nitrospira sp. | reverse complement strand
AGCACCATCCACATGATGAGCCTTTGGCCAAGCTTATTGACGACATTCGAAATGGACAATTCAAAATAAAGCGGTCGCGAATAAGAGATGAACGCGTTCGGTAACGAGAGAGGAGAGCCGGTTGGCGCCTTGTGCTCCCTTCAAGACTGGAATTAAGAGGCCAGAAGGTCTCTTGTCGAAGGTCATCTTCTTAAGGTTCCTGTAAGTCTCGCCTGTGCAGATGATCCGTCGCGACCACACTGGAACGCCTCTCCACTTCCACTCCTTGACGACGGCGCGGCCAAGTGTTCAGCCGGCTCTGTACCTTGTCGATGAGCTGATAGGGAGACGTGTTTTTTTCACGATCCGCTCGTCTTCATGCGCGGTTTTCCTTCCAACGATACAACATGGCTGCTGTCGACAAGCCCTTTTCGAAAACTAGGTAAATCGTATATATCAGAACCCTTGTGATCGTGGAGTAATTCCCTGATGACTTGTAGAAGCATTCAATCCCCACAGCAGATAGTGTTACATTCGTAAAGTAGGAGTATTCAATCCCCACAGCAGATAGTGTTACATTCGTAAAATGGGAAATGGGAATCGACAATTGGCTTCAGTAAAGTCGGCCATCGAGCGTGAACTCAAGCTCACGGTCGCTGCGGGATTCAGGCTGCCTCCCCTCAAGGGTGCACGTCTTCCTCTGAAGCTTCTCACTTCTGTGTACTTTGATACGCCAGATTTGCGGCTGGCTCATGCCCGGATCACCCTTCGTCACCGCACACAAGGAAGAAAGAGTGCCTGGCAGCTCAAACTACCGCTCGACTGCGGTCGTCGGGAAGTCGAAATACCGGGGAAATCCTCCACACCGCCGCCTCAGATCCTGGATCTCCTTTTCATTCATCTGCAAGGTGGGACCGTGCAACCGGTCGCCACGTTGCGTACCCGACGAACAGGCATCCGCGTTGGAGGATCCAAGGGCGCGGACGTGGTCTTCGACGAGGTGGCCTTCCTCAAGGGATCATTGGAAGTTCTGGTTTTTCGCGAAGTCGAAATCGAACAACTCGACGGCGATGCCTCGCTGGTCAACAGACTGGAAAACACTTTGCGCAAGGCCGGCGCAACGGATCACGATGGCCGGCCCAAAATCTTCCGGGCGCTGGATCTGCCCGCTCCTCAACGACTGACGCCTCCCGAGAGCAGTGCCCACGCCGGTGCTCATCTTCGATACATTCTCGGTCGTCAGCTCAACACCATGTTGAGCCGAGACCCGGGGGTGCGTCTGGGCGGCGATAGCGAGGACGTGCATCAGATGCGCGTGGCCACACGCCGTATGAGGTCCGTCCTCCGAGTGGCCCGGCCGCTGCTGAAACCAGGATGGGAAGAACCGTTGCGGGATAAGCTGAGATGGTTAGGCCGCCAGTTGGGGAAAGCCCGCGATCTTGATGTGCAGATCGCCTACTTCAAGGGCCAGTCCGACAGTGTCAAACCGCAGGACCGCGCAGCGCTCGAACTATTCCTCGAATATTTGCAAAAGAAGCGGAACAAGGTCCAACAGCAGCTCGTGAACCATCTTCGGCGCCGTCGTTATGTGACGTTGATCAACCGCCTTGATCCTGCCGTCCGCGAGCCAGCGATGGCGCCAGACATCGATGTCACCCTCCCCGATCTTGCTCGAAAGGCGTTCCGGAATGTGCGGAAGGCCGTCAAAAAACTCGACGATTCCGCCTCTAATGCCAAGTGGCATTGTGTGCGCATACAGACAAAACGAGCTCGTTACGCCGCGGAATTGTCGGAGTTGTATTCCGGCCGGGTGGCGACCCGGTTTATTGCTACTATCAAACTCATCCAAGACCAGTTGGGCGATATTCAGGATGCGGTTATCGCCGAGGACCATCTCCGGCGGTTCACATCGAAGACCGGAAGACCTTCAGCATTTCTCGCAGGGCAGATGATCGAGCGGCAACGCCAACGCCAACGTCAAGCCAAGCAGGCCTTCCACTCGACTTGGAAGCAGGTGACGAAACGCGGAAAAGAGGCGTGGTGCTGATGGCCTAGCCTGAGCTCGCCGCCTCAGGGCGATTCCAACAGTGCTCACCGTCGCGTACATCCGTCGCCCTCCCCTCCGATGAACCAGTGGGGACGAAGCATTTCGCAGGCCGTGATACCCGCTGGCTTAGAATCAGCAAATTAGCACCCAATCCTGCCTGACTTTTCCTATCATCCGTAGTTCTAGGCTCATATAAGCCAACCCTTCGCCTTATTCGCCTTGTCGCGCCCGACGCATGTCAGTGATCAATGTTATACAGACTGCTTCTCGACAGGCATTTCATAATCTCCGTAAAGATTTGCGCGAAGCTGAAATGAGGTAACAGCGCCTGACGTGCGGCTCCATTGCAGGCAGATCGATTGAGCCGCCTATGCCTCATCAGCGCCTACACACCCTGAGACACAATGAAACGATAAGGAGGCAGTACATGTTTGCCCAACGCATCATCCTTCCATCTACTCTGCTCATACTGGCTGGCTGTCAAACCATCGGCGGAGAAAGCATGCCGACCTTGACCCGTACAGGGGAAGTCAAAGATGTGGTCATCACTGAGGGCGTCGAGCCGACATCCGTGTCGGTCAGTCCCGGCGATGAGATCCGCTGGATCAACAAGCGTCAGGGCGTTGTCCGGGTGATTTTTTTGAGTCCCATGACAGAAAACCTCGCGTGCCAACGCCACTTCGGCGGGAGGATGGGATTCGGCACCAAACGCAATGAGTACTCGGCTAGACTGCGTCCCAACAAGACAGCAAGTGTGTGTTTCCGGGAAGCCGGCGAGGTGAAGTATGTGGTCAGGGCCGAATCAAGTGAGTCCAGCGGAGAACAGAATCTAGCGGGCACGATTTCAATTGGTCCCGAATACCAGGCGCGACGGCCGGCGGTCGAGCCGGTGAGCAGGAACACAGGCCTTGCAGCCCACTCTGATAAGAACGAGGCGGCGGCAATCATGAGTTCGCGGCTGGTGGCGGCAGACCGGGACCGCCAGCGGCTGGCTGAGGAACTGGCGATAGCCCAAAGCCAACTGGCAGAGCGCGATGCCAGCCTGGCCAGTCTGCACAGTCAGCTTGATCAACGCCTTGCTGCCCAAGCTGATAAGGACGAGGCCTACTCAGACATGAGTTCGCGCCTGGCCGCCGCAGACCAAGACCGCCAGCGACTGGCTGAGGAACTAGCGGTAGCTCAAGGCCAACTTGCGGATCGCGATGTCAGTCTGGCCAGTCTGAGCAGTCAGCTTGAACAGAACAAGAGCAATCTCGCACACGCCGAGAAAGACATCCTGAAGGCGCTACAACCTGAAATTTCCAAGGGTACGGTGATGGTACAGCAATCAGGTCAGGCGCTCACGATCAATTTGGCTTCCAGTCTACTGTTCGATTCGGGCCAAGACCACATGAAGGCAGGTGCCACCGATGCCCTGAAGCGAGTAGGCACGGTCCTCAAGGGTTTTCCAGAAAAACAGGTGCGTGTGGCAGGATACACCGATAATGTTGCAATTACGGGCGACTTGAGAAAAAAGTTCCCTTCCAATAAGGAACTTTCGGATGCGCGAGCAAACAGCGCAGCTCGGGCGCTGCGGGATGGCGGCGTGAGTGCCAATCTAGAAGCAGCCGGCTATGGGGACAGCAACCCGATCGCCACCAACACTACTGCCACGGGGCGGGCCAAAAATCGACGTGTTGAAATCCTCGTAGCCTCTGGGGGGAACCAAGCTGTTGCCAAAACACCTGACTTACCATGATCCACCGTTCAGAGTCTTATATGTGAATGACGCCCGGCCGGGTACGCACACCGGCCGGGTTTAGCGGCTCACCGCCTCCATGTTGAACGACGGTCCTCACCGATCGAGCACGTCCTCATCGAGCACAATGGATTCGGATATCTTGGAATGACTACTCTGCAACAAATCGCACCAGATTAGACGGCCATCCGGTCAATACGACGCTTCCCGCCATTTGGCTCCTCTAATTAAGGGATCCTCGAATACACCTTCTTTCCAGTACACTGTTTCACTTCCCCCGTAGACCCAGCGTCTCTGTATACGTAGAATGTTCCCGCTTTCTTTCCTATGAGCACGAACGTAGTGCTGGTTGTGAGAGTCATAGTAGAAGGAGGAATGAAATGAGCGGGATGCGGCTGACTCACAATTGCATGCTGATACTGGGACTTGCTGTCCTCGTCGGAATTACAGTTGTGACAAGCAATGTCCATGCTGGCTCCGCATCCGATTCCAATCGAGCCGCGCATTCCTCCGAACAGAACTGGGACAAGAAGTTACCGAGCGCTTCGCGGTTTACTGTCTTGAGCACCTTCGAAGATGCGGCAGTTCGAGACGATGAAACGGGGCTCGTGTGGGAAAAGACTGTAGAAACGACCGAGATGTCCTGGACCGATGCTCGTGCCATCTGCGCCGATAAGAATGTAGGTGGACGGAAAGGCTGGAGGTTGCCGTCGATTTCAGAACTGGCGAGTTTGGTGGACTCCTCCACACGATCGGGCCCCACCCTCCCCGCCGGCCATCCTTTCACCAACGTGTTGATGGACGTCTACTGGTCGGCGACATCGGTAACGGACAATCCGAAACATGCGTGGCTCGTGTTCTTTGACACCGGGAAAGACACCTTCGCCTTTGAGACCATTACCTTTCACGTCTGGTGTGTTCGAGGGACCATACCTGCGGGGCAGTACTGAAGCTGCGGGTGAGAACCATTTCGCTGCGCGTGGGCTCATGTTCTTATGTCACGAGACGCTGATCGAAAGAAAACACTTTAGCGGCCTCCCATGTGATCTGTGAAAACTCAGGATGGCGAGGGTTAAGAACATAATTCCATTCATGCTCGATCACGACAGACGGAACTCTTAAGACAGCGCTTTTGGCGTTGGTAACCCAATCAGTACCCAGTTGCTGCAAACTTGCGGGTATTATTTTATCTTTCCACTCGAGTGGCAGGTTAGAGGCATTGATAGCTTCCATCTTGAGACCGTCGGGAATTACCGCCCTGATGCTGACCAAGCCATTGGGAAGGATATCCGAGTCAACATGAACGAGATATTCCAGAGCCGCAAGAGAAAGC
>DASTJX010000219.1:0-7686 GCA_035716265.1 Nitrospira sp. | reverse complement strand
AACCACGACGGTCAGTGGACTATTTATGGGGCTATTCCTATACGTGCTGCGCTTCATATGGTGGGTAACCTCCTGTGATATTGATGTCAGGAAGATACCCAAGCGTGATGTCGTCCGGATGACAGCCTTGTTACAGAATTGTTAACTTTCGAGGGGATTCGATGCCAGGATGGTGCATCGCTCACAGAAATCGAAAATATCGAACTATACTGTTGCCGGTCGCTTCGTCTCGCTGAAGCACGACCGCCCCGGATTTGGTCGTCTCATTCACGGTCAAGGTCATCTGTGCCGAGAACAGGTTGCTTTTGACATCGTAGAGGCTGAGCAGGCGGAGCTCCTTTGCGATTTCAGCAAAACTGCCAATGCGGTCAAGATCTTGAACGGTTTTGAACGGGCGGCCTTGGATGATCTCGCCGGCCATCGTTTGGCTGATGCGAGGATCGAGCGCCTGCAAGACCAAAAAGTCCGCCGTATTAATGTTGACACGGCTTTCGCCTTCCTGCGGATAGACGGTCACATAGCGAAGCAATTTGTCGACGACCTCCGGCGTCATGCCCTTGATCAACCGGATTTCACGAAGCGTTTGCAGCGGAGCATTGGCCGCCCGATAAGCAGGTCGAAGCGACTGATAATAGACCGTTTCAGCGCCGGCCGCTTCGGGAATGTCATCGGCATCGACCCAATCGGCAATGGCATCGACAAGATCGGGATTGATTTGCAGCAGATTGAACAGCCGCTTTAGCCGCAGCATCTTCGTCTTCTTGACATTGGGATCGACGCCGGCCGCCAAATCGTTCAGGTTCAATTTGCTTCGCTCATCTTCAATCTGAGCGGTCATGAGGCCGTCTCCGATTGCATACTTTTCGATGGGGAACGCCCACAGATCGGTCGGCCCGTCGTAAGCCTGCCCTGTTTGCCTGTCCCGCAGATGATCCTGCTGTAAAACGGCGCGCGCAGCTTGAACCGCAGCCCGGGTGAGCACTGTGGCTTTGAAGTTGTCCCGGAAGGCCGCGGCGTCGCGATATTCGCGGCGGGCATCCGTGTCGAATTCGAGAATGAGTGCGACGAGGAGGGCCAGCACAAGGAGGGCAAGGAGCAGGGCGACCCCTCGTTCATCACTGGCAGGATGGTGAAAGGTATCGGTTCTCACCCCCCCGTCCTGCCGCGCCGAGACGCGTCCTGCACCAGCAGCGTCGTTCTCGCATCGCTCAAAACCTCGACGTCCGGCAATACCCGGTGACAAAGTCCTTCTCCGCTTGCAGTTGATTGAAGCTTGGTTTGTATCTCCTCGCCTCTTTGCTCGCTCGGCCATGCGAGTAGTGGCGCGTCGCAGGAGATCGATGCGACGCAATCACTGGGTCGGGCGCGTGCAAAAGAACCCCCGAGGTCAGACGGGTGAGCATGACGGTCTTTTGACCATCCTGCATGGGAAAAAGTTACCCTGGAAAGAGGACGGCAGGTCAATGGACTGTGAGCCGTTTCTTAGGCTTTGGCATAGGACACGATACGGAGAGTCGCGTCCAAGTTGATCGGATTATCGTATTTAGGCTTGATCTGGAGGTGGTGGACTTGGACATCGTATGGTGCCTGCTCAAGAGCGACCAACAAGGCCAACAACTGCGGCAACTGGATTCCGTCCAACCGTAGGTCCACGGCCGTTTCCTGGTAGCCTTGCTGGGTCGTCGCCTGCTGCGGCTGCATCCCCACGATGCGGTCCCGAATCTGCACAGAGGCGGCAGCGTCTTCCATAAAGGCCAGAAGAGAGAATTGTCCCTCGCCGGCCGGGAGTCGTTGCTCGAGCTTGGTGATCCGCGCTTGTTTCGCGGCATACTCGGATGCTAACGCTGACAACTCGACACGCTCTTTCGATTTTCTGGCCGCCTGCCGCTCAAGCTTATCGATTCTGGTGAAGAGGGGATCGACGACAAGCAAGAAGAGGAGACTTGCAAGGACAACGGCCCCGCCGCTGGCCACGATAAGCCGCTCTCGCGAGGCCATATGACGCCATCGTTCCTGTAAGGTGGCGATCACCGTTGCACCGTATAGGTGAGCCGAAAGACGACCTGGCCCGGGGTGGCGCCAACCCGCGTATCCGTAACCCCGACCGTCTGAAACAGCTGGTTAGACGTGAAGGCTTGTTTGATCTTTTCAACCGAATCGAACGAGTTTGTCTCACCTTCGAGGTGGACCGAAGCGCCTTCCACAGTCAGCTCACGAATCGTGAGGGGAATACCGGCAGGAAGCTGCTTCGCCAAATCCGACAGATTCAACAGCACGCTGTGATGGCTTTGGTCGATGACCGCCAAGCTCTTGTCGAGCTGGGCGACGCGGGATCGTGCCACGTCGAGTTCCTGCCCGGGTGGCCCGCCTTCGCCGAACGATTGCACGAACTGCGCCTGCAGCGCGTGTTTCAATTGCGTCAATGTCGAGTCCTTGACGTAGACACGAACGGAGAGATCGATGAGCACCAGGACTCCGAGAATCAATCCGCCCCAGAGCGCTAGACGCCGATCCTGTTGTGTTTCTTTATTGCGAGCCGCACTCTCGCCCGCCGTGGCGGCCAGATCGAGCGCCACGTCTGAGCCGATGGCCCGAGTCTTCCAGCGAGGCCGCACGATTTTTGGATGAATCGCCAATCCGAAGGCGATGGAGAACGCGCGTGGGCAGTTGGCTCCAAAGCCTTGCCGGGGACCGACAGGCGTCAATCCCAATTCGTGTGCGACGTGGCCGCTCAACTCGCGCAGTTTGGAGCCACCGCCGGAGACCCAACAGTGCGAGAGCCGCTGATGCGCCGTTCCTTCATACGCATGAAGCGATACCCGCAGCTCCTTGAGTAAAGGCTCGAGCCACATCTCCAGCTCTTGAACTCCCATCGCGCGCTTGCGCCGTTCGGCCTCTGCAAAGGTACAGGCATAGCGGACGGCTAACGCATGGGTCAGGTGGTTCCCTCCCCAGAGCACGGTCCGGAGCACTACGGGACGGCCGTCATGAATCAGGCATAATGTGGTTTTCGTCGCTCCCACATCGATAACGGCAAGGTCGCCGGGAACGTGAGCGCCTTCCTCCTGTAGAAACTTCGTGACCGAGTACAGCGCCATGCCGTCGACTCCGACGGCTGCCGGTTTGAGATCCGCCGTCGCGAGGAACTTCAGATGCTCCGCGACCTTATCCTTGGGTGCTGCCGTAATGAGCACGTCGGCGCCTTTGGGCTTTTGGGTGCCCCCCTCTGTGCCTTTGGCAGGCAGCACGACGCTGCCCATGGCAACTTCATCGAGTGCCATCGGTATAAGATTTTCGACTTCAAACGGAACGACTTGTTCCAGTTTTGCCGAGTCACGAAACGGAAACGACAGGGTACGAATGAAGAGATCCTGGCAGGGTAGTGCCGTTACGATGTCGCCGCTGCCGTACAAGCCGTGCTGCCACAAGAAATTTCGCAAGTGTCCGGCAAGACGAGCCGGCTCGGCTTGAACCGGTTTGCCATAGGGCAGCGGCAGATGGAAATACTCGACCGATTCGCGCCCGGACAAGCGCCGCCGGAATCGCACAGCCTTAATGGCGGTCTGCCCGAGATCGAGTCCGACACACTCTGCGACCATGACCTACGCGCGCTCCGGTGAAGAGATTAAGCCTGTATACTACAGGGTTAGCTTGGGATTTGCGACTGATCCTGCAAGTTTGAGAGTCAGAGGGGTCCCCGGCGGAAGGGGAGGAATCGGCAATGTTCCCGCCTTCTGCGCCCATCCTGCACCTGGCACAACCGTGACCGTAAGCTCTAATCCGCTCGATTGAAGCGGTTGCCGCAGCAGCAGACGACCCAGGGCGGTGATGGTCCCATCCGGGCCGTCTCCCTTGAAATCGGTTACGTCGCAGACGGCGTCGTGACAGCTCAAGGTGGCGGTAACCCGCGTGAACGTCAGTGAGGGAACAGTGACCGTCCCGACAGGGAGCCGCTCGAGCATCAGTTCTTTGATCTCCGCCTTCCAGGAGCCGTTGCCTTTGAAAGCGATGCCACCCTTGCCGCGATTCTCCCATCGTTGTGCGACGTCGGCCTCCAACAATCCCCTTGTCACATAGGGTTTGATCACGGTCGCCAAATCGATGTGTTGGGCGCGGGCCTTGAGCGAGACCGGGCCCTCAAACGACCAGGACGACGCACTGATCGTACCTGTCGCTTTCGCCGCCTGTCCGCCCCCCGGAAATTGGAGGAGCGCGTCGACCGTTTTTTGTCCCATCAGCAGGCCCATCACACCGACGTTCAGCCTCATCAGCTGGATCGGAACGCTTCTCGTCCCCGGCTTGGTCCAAGTCAGGTCCCGCCACTCCACGGCGATGGGAATGCCGGGAGACCACTCGGCCGCACGGATTTCTCCACCGGTCGCTTTGACGAGTTCCGACAAGACTCTCGCTTGCAGGGTCCCGAAGGGGAAGGTGAGGAACAAGAAAACGGCAAAGCTGACGAGTCCACCCAAGACCCAGCCCAAAGGTTCCTTTTTAAGCGCGATCGTCGGGGGCCAGGAGAGGCGGGCCATCACGACTTCACTCCAATCGGCACCCACTGGCGGAAGGTGCGCACCTCATCATTGTCCTCCAGCAACATCAGTTCAATGAGCATGGCCGCTGGGGGAGCCGTTTTCGAACGACCGTCCCACTCGTCCAGCCAGGCATTGGCCATCAAGTCGTAATACCGGAGGTTAAAACCTTTCACGAGCTTTGCCAGCTCAGATTGATCGATCGTCTCGTCCGTCATGCCGTACAGATTGCGTCTGATGAAGCGGAGCAGCCGATCGTTCTCTCTCGTATAGACGATTCGAACCATCTCGCTCTCCTGCGCAGCATTTCCCGCGTGGAACTGACTCAACGTGAGGAAAACCACGGTATCGGCAGGCTGTCCGTCCTGAGTGGCGTTGATTCCCACCATGGGTGCGAGAGGATTGGCCACTGCCGCAGTGAGCTCTTCTGTCATGATCCGTAACGTGCTTCGCAACAGTTGTTCCCGGGCAGCCGCGTTGCGGGCGCCATCAATCGCCGCGGCACTCATATGCAACGAACCGAATACCATGGCAGCGATCACCGCCACGAGCGCCGTCGCCAATAGCACTTCGACAAGGGTGAAGCCCTCTTCAAAACCCGGCTGTCGGCGCAAAGACGTAGGTACTGGCCTCGAGTACTTCATCGGTAGCCCCTTGCTCCCAAAGAATCTGAATTTTCACTTCGCGAACCGATGGCAACGGCGTCGACGTGATGAGGCGTTTCCAGCGGAAACGTTGGGCACGATTGGCGATGTCGCCCGGTGCCTGGTAGCCCGGCGGCGGGTTTCGGAAATCACCCGTGGTTTCCCCGATAGGGTAGACCGGAGTGAGTTCCGCTTCGATCAGTTTTTCCTGAGCCAACATCGTCGCGGCGGTGATGTCAGCCGCCCGAGCGTGGAAATCCAAATCCCGATTGCGTAGTCCCAGCAGAACGGGCAGCGCAAACGCGAGAATGGCGATCGCGATCAGCACTTCAAGCAGCGTGAAGCCGTCTGCATGCGCGGAAGAACGTCGGCTCACAGGCTGACCTGGCATGGCCTCTTCCATGTTCATCATTCCTGGAATGCGTTACTTTGGAACGCCCATGACAGACGCCGGCCTGATGCCGGGCGTGATAGGCTGGAGCAAGGGCCTGATCCGTTCGAGGATGGCCAGCGGTTTCGGCGGATCGATGCGGTGATCCGTGACGCGGATCAGGGCCGTCACCGGTTCTACAAAAATACCCATCACGTTGTTGTTGTTATCGGTCAGATGCACCGTCGCCTGGTCGATGCGGCCGTTCGGGTAGAAAAAGATATCCACACGGCCGGTCTCCTTTCTCGTTGCACCCACTTGGATGTCTGAGAATCGCACGGTCTCCGGAAGACTGAGCGGGTAGGCCCAAATCGGATCTTGTGGAGTCTTTTCTTCATTGCCATCAAGCACCATTGGCCAGTACATCCCGCGATCGATGTCGACGTACAATCGCACGGTCTTCTGCGTCGTCATCGACAAGTCTTGAAGCGTTTTCAAGGATCCCACCCATTTTCTTCCGACACTGCCGAGATTTTGTCCGATCGACAGCTTGGGAATCACCAGACTGAGCATCCCCGTCAACAAGAACAGAACCATGACAATTTCCAGCAGCGTGAACCCGCCTGCATCGTGCAGCCTGCTGGACTTGCGAATGAAAGCCGGATCGAGCGCAGCCTTGCGTTTATCACGCGGTCGCAGCTGTAACTTGGCTCTCGGCTCCACGATCTCAGTCCTTCTCCATATTCCAATTCGTGATATCAGCGTTGACGCCTTCTCCGCCGGCTTCGCCGTCCGTCGCGTACGACGTGATTTCATAATCGGCCTTGATCTGCCCATACTGTCCCTGCTGGACGGGCGCCGGGCTCAGATACTTGTATGGATTCCCCCAGGGATCTTCGGGAATACTGGGCAGGTACCCGCCGAGCTTCCATTTTTTCGGCACGACACCGGCTGAAGGTTTCTCGACCAAGGCTTTAAGACCTTGCTCGGTCGACGGATAGACACCATTGTCGAGTTTGTACAGCTGGAGTGCACCTTCGATATTACGGATTTGGACCTTCGCCGCCGTCCGCTTGGCATCGTCCGTTCGCCCCATGATCCGTGGCACGACCAGTGCGGCCAGGATGGCGAGGATCGCCACGACTACCATGATCTCGATGAACGTGAATCCGCGCTCCGATCGGAACACTGTGGCGGCCTGTACCGTGTGTGTCTGTGCGCGCACCGATACCTCCTTGGATAACAACGATTACCGTACCATTTGTCCCATCTCAAAAATCGGGAGCAGGATCGCGACGACGATGAACAAGACGACTACACCCATGACGACGATCATGATGGGCTCGAGCAGCGACGTAAAGCGCGTAATGACGCGATCCACTTCGCCGTCATAGATCTGCCCGATGCGTCGCAGCATCTCTTCCATTTCTCCGCTCTTTTCACCGACGGCGATCATGTGGGTCACCAGTGGGGGAAACTGGCCGCTGCGTTTCAGAGGTTCTGCGATTGATTCTCCCTCGCGGATGTTCTGCCGCGCCTCTTCGACGGCTTGCTCGAGCACGCGGTTGTTCATGACGCGTCTCGATACATCGAGTGCCTCTAATAATTGCACGCCGCTCGACAGCATCGTGGCCAACGTACTGGCCAACCGCGAAATTGAAACCATTCGGGCCACCTGACCGATCAATGGAAGCTTGAGGAGAAACCGGTCGGCAAAGACACGGCCCGTCTCCGTCTTTTTGAACCGGCGAAGTCCCCAGATGCCCGCCAGAATCGCTGCGAGCAAGACCATCCAGTAGTCGGAGCAAAATTGACTAATTTCCATCAACACGATCGTCGGCCAGGGTAGGGCTTGTTTGGAATGGGCGAAGACAGCGGTGATCTTCGGGACCACGAACGTCACGAGGAAGAACAAGACCAGAGTCCCGACCACCAGCATGATCGCGGGATAGAGAATCGCATTGGTCACTTTATTCTTGAGAGCCAGCTGCTTCTCCAGGAACTCCGCTAGCCGGAACAAGATCTGATCAAGGGCTCCGCTGGCTTCCCCGGCCCGCACCATATGAACATAGATGGAAGAAAAATCTCTGGGATACCGCTCGAGCACGGCGCTGTACGATGCCCCACCGCGTATCGCTTC
>DASTJX010000218.1:0-5905 GCA_035716265.1 Nitrospira sp. | reverse complement strand
CTCGATCGGGACCACGCCAAAATTGGCACGACCCCGCTCCACTTCGCTGAACACTTCCTTGATGCTGTTGACCGGCACATACTGCGCGGACGCGCCAAACTTTTGCGTGCAGGCCATATGGGTGAACGTCGCCCGCGGTCCAAGATAGGCCACCTTTTGCGGACCTTCCAGAGACAGAGATGCCGACATGATTTCCCGGTAGACGGGGCGAATGGCATCGGAAGGGAACGGACCGGTATTTTGGGCGACGAGCCGCTCGATAATGGCGGCCTCGCGCGCGGGCGTATGCAAGTTCGCCCCGGCATCTTGCAACATTTTCAGTCTGCCGATTTGAACCACACTTTTGGAACGCTCGTTGAGGAGACGTAAGATCTCGTCATCGATGCGATCGATCTCTTTCCGGTAATCGGAAAGGTCACCGGGCATGAATGGGACCCCCTCCACCCGTGCCCCATGAGTTGGACGAGCGTCCAGAGGCAGGACGGGCGTGAGTAAGCAACGAATGATACAGGAACCGCTTTCAGGAAAGCAAGGAGAGCCTAAGACTTTCAGGAACTTGTGCGATCCTACCGTTGGGATCTAGAAACCAAAACGGAGGTCAATACAGAAGAGAAGACGGCCGCTTGAAGTGCTCGAGGGCGGCCTTCGTGACCTGGCGGCCTCGACCGGTGCGGTCCAGAAAGCCAGCCTGGATGAGATAGGGCTCGTGGACGTCCTCGAGGGTGCTCTTGTCTTCTTGAACAGCGGCGGCAAGCGACTCCACCCCCACCGGTCCCCCACCGAATTTGTCGATGATCGTCAGGAGGATATGACGATCCATCTCATCGAAGCCGGCTGCATCGACACCCAACCAGGCCAGGGCCTCTTGGGCCACCGCTCGAGTAATCTGTCCCCCCGCCTTCACTTGCGCATAGTCACGCACTCGTTTAATCAGCCGGTTGACGATACGAGGTGTTCCGCGTGCGCGGCATGCGATCTCCGCAGCCCCTTCCTGGTCAATGGGAATGCCGAGCAAACGTGCCGAGCGCATGACGATGATTTCCAATTCGGCGGGTGAATAGAATTCCAGCCGATGAACGAGTCCGAAGCGGTCTCGGAGCGGCGAAGTCAGGGATCCGGCCTTAGTCGTCGCTCCGACAAGAGTGAATCGAGGGAGGTCCAGCTTGACCGTCCGCGCCGCTGGACCTTGCCCGACAACCAGATCGAGTTGGAAGTCCTCCATTGCCGGATACAGCGCTTCCTCGACCGAAGCGGGCAAGCGATGAATCTCATCAATGAAGAGGACGTCGTGTTCCTGCAGGTTCGTCAAGATAGCCGCCAGATCACCGGCGTGCGTCAAGACGAGTCCGGAAGTGGCGCAAAAGGTTCCACCCATTTCACGCGCAATGATGTGAGCGATGGTGGTCTTTCCCAGGCCCGGTGGACCATAAAAAATCGCATGGTCGAGAGGCTCGCGTCGCTGCTTTGCCGCCTCGATGCAGATTCGTAATGAATCTTTCATCCGCGCCTGCCCGATGTACTCGCTAAGCGTCTGCGGACGGAGGGCTTGCTCCAAACTCCGCTCTTCATCTGTCAGCTGGGCATTGACGACACGAGTCATGATCCGCCGATCTCCACGTCACTCATTGTGTGGGTTTATCAGGAGGCGGAATGTATTTCGGTGGGGGCGGTAGCGTGCCGCGCCCGGGAGGCTGTGTACTGCCGCACTCCGGCGGACAGGTTCTCCCGCCCTGCGTCGGATCGGGGAGATGTTGCTCCATGTTCTCCAATTGGCACTGCGAAAGCCGTCCTCCCTCTTCGCTTCCACAACGTGCCGGCACGGACGAGTGGCCGACTTCTCGATACCCATCAGGACAGGACCCGCAGACCGGCAGCATGTTCACACCCAAGGGAACGCACTGTGCCAGTGTGGGGTCGCCGCCTTTGCAGAGTTCAGGCGCCTCGGTCACACCGGTTGTGGCATATCCATCGGGACATTTTCCACAGGTCTTGCGAATGCTTTTCGGCTCTGCAGAAGGGTCGTCCGCCCACGTGACGGGAGGTCCCGCAGGCAGAAGGAGGCCGAAGAGAACCAGCGGAATCACTGAGGCGGTCAGGAAGCTCGTCCTGCATGCAGTCATGCGCATCGTCATACCCTCGCCAGCTGTTTCAAGGTTTCACGGATGAGTTCCTGAAGACTCACGGGCTGAGCGTGTGACTTCCGAACGAGTTTGAGCGCGTCTTTTGCGTCCGTTGCCCGATACCCGAGATTGGTGAGGGCCGAGAGGGCGTCGTCAAAGACATCATCCCGCCCAGCGGTGCTCTCGTCAACGGCCGGCGTCAGTGCGGGGTGGAATTTGGCCAGTTTATCTTTCAGTTCCAGTACCAGCCGACCAGCTGATTTCTTCCCGATCCCGGGAACGGTTTCTAATTTCTCGATATCGCCCGAGTGGATTGCAGAGGCCAAATCGGCAACGGGCAAGGCGGATAAGATACCAAGCGCCGACTTCGGCCCGATCCCCGAGACGCTCATGAGCAGAACAAAGGCATCTTTTTCCTGGCGGGTACTGAATCCGAACAATTGGATGGCATCTTCCCTGACGTGGGTATGGATGCTGAGAGTGAGACTCTCGTCCGCATTCGGAAGGTTGTAGTACGTGCTGAGGGGGATGAACACCTCGTACCCAACCCCATGGACATCGAGGGCCAGATGGGTGGGCGCCTTGAAGGCCAGTCGGCCTGTCAGGTGGGCGATCATGCGTCGGTGGCGGATGACGATTAGCCGGCTGTCGCAGCCGCGACTTTTTCCATCACGTCGTCGGGAATGTCGAAATTCGCGTGCACCTTTTGGACATCGTCATGCTCGTCCAGGATCTCCATGAGTTTCAACATCTGCTCGGCACCCTTTTCTTCCAGCCTAATCGTATTCTGGGGAATATAGGTGATCTCGGCTATGGACGACTCAATCTTCGCATCGACGAGGGATTTCTTCACCGCATCGAAGTCTTGAGGATTGGTGATGACTTCGAAGGTCTTTTCTCCGACTTTCACATCCTCTGCTCCCGCCTCGAGCGCAAGTGAAAGAAGGGTGTCTTCGTCACTCTTGGACTTGTCGATCGTCAGCAGTCCTTTCTTGTGAAACTGCCAAGAGACGGCTCCGGCTTCGGCCATGTTGCCGTGATTTTTCGTGAGGACGCTGCGGATTTCCGCCACGGTCCGGTTGCGGTTGTCACTGGTAATCTCGATCAGCAGCGCTGTGCCGCCCGGGCCATAGCCTTCGAGCGAAAACTCTTCATAGGTCACACCGGGCAATTCGCCCGTCCCGCGCTGAATCGCTTTCTTTAAGGTATCACCGGGCATGTTGGCTTCCTTGGCCTTGGCAATAGCCAACCGCAGCCTGGGATTGCCGTCCGGATCTCCGCCCCCACGAGCCGCGATCGTGACTTCACGGATGATCCTCGTAAAGATCTTCCCCCGTTTGGCGTCTTGGGCTCCTTTATGCCGTTTGATTGTCGCCCAGTGACTATGTCCGCCCATGATCCGCTCCATTGGCCGGCGCAGGCGTGCCGGCTTTCCAATTACAGGCAGTGAAGTTGTAGACCTAACACAGGGTTTGGAGGGGTGTCAATTACGGGCAAAGGAACGAAGGAGGACACTTATTCCGAATAGATAAGGAGCTGCGCTCCAATCAGGAGAATCAAAAAAGCCCAAATCCAATCCCACCGAACCGAGCCTTCTCCCCGTCTCGGACGGAGCCATGTGGAGAACAGCTTTGACGATCCTGCGGTGAGGGCCATTGTTCCCATGATCGCATGGTGCGTCGCAATTCTCTGTGCAGATGGATGGAACCCGTGTGAGTGGCCGAACAGCATCAGGCCTCCGACGATGGCCATGAGCGGAAGCGGGGAGGCCCAGACCTTATGACCGGCACGGCCCAATCGTCGCAACAATTCCACGCTGCCGACCACCAATGCAAGAACCCCATACATCTTGTGCTGAATAATCTCGGGGTCGTCGCCAAAAAACGATTGGCCAAAAGTCAGCGAGCCGACGGGCCACGCTTCATGATCGCTCCATATCAGCAGGAACACCCCGGTGCACAAGAGGGCGGAGGGTAACAGAAGCCGGGCCCAGCTCAAGGCGGCGAGCCGCATGGCATGGGTGAGCTCAGCGAAGCCCATCAAGATCACGAGGAGGCCGGCAATGTGGTGATTCTCCTCCGAATAGGCGATGCCTTTCGCCGAACCTTCCCACGCTTCGGCCACGGGGCCGCCGTGCCGCCCATGATGCCCAGCGTGCGGCGAGTCGACCGCAAGCGATGATGACTGTTGAGCGACGGCAGGTGACAGGAAGACCAGGATCAAAAACCCACTGGTCAGCAGGCAGCGTCGCGCGATGTCGGAGATACTGTCGACCTTCATGCAGGCATGTCAGAGGCTTCTTATGTGAAAGGCCCATCCGGGAACCGGATGGGCCTCCATGTTTCAAGGCCGGGGTGATGGCTGGGGCTACATGAACTTCATGAATTTGTCCTTAGCATCGTCCATCACTTCTGCCGTGATCGTCGCAATACCACGTTCTTTGGCCAGCCGTTCGATTTCCTTTCGCGCCATAGGTCGGATGAAATCAGGAATATTGTCGAGGCGCTGCTGCGCTTCCGGCGTCCACGACATGCCGTTTGGCGAATCATTCTTTGAATCGTCCATCACTTGAAGAGTAATCGTCTGGTAGCCGTGCTTGCGGGCGAAGGCCTCGACACTGCCCTGCACCATCGGCTTGACGAAAGCGGGAAGCCGATCCAGTTTCTCTTTGGCATCCGGCGTCCAGGTAAAATCAGACTTGGTCGACCCTCCATTGGCTGGTTTGCCACCTGAGGTCAAGCCCATTTCCGCGACCATAGCCGAGAAGGGGCACCCTCCGCTGCTTTTCTCGCCGGATTTTGGCGAATGGTCAGATGCCGTGACGGGCTGACCGCCTTGAATTTTATCGTTCAGATAGGCCGCCATCTGACCGGAACCGGCTTGGGCCTCTTCCTTTAGCGTTCCCCGGGTCATTTCAAAGGGCTGAGCCTGTGCAGTCCGTCCACCCAACTGGACCCCAAGCGAACTGACCATCTGCGTTTCACCGGGATTGGTCACCATCGAGAACTTCGCACCGCAGGACGGACAACCGAAGAAGACGCCGAGCGAACCTTCGCCAGGCTTCTCGACCTTCTCGAAGTTCATATATGTTTCGCAGGTGAGACACACAAATTTCATGACAGCTCCTCTCAGCTCACAATTTTTCCGCCAACACTCTCTTGTAATCCAATAGAGTCCTGATCCGCCCGGCGATGTCCTGATAGCGCTGGATGGTCGGGTAGGTCTCATCGAGGAGAGGCTCACCCTTGTCAAACGTACGGGCGAGCTTGCGATCGAAGGGAATGCGGCCCAATAAGGGGAGATCCAGCGCTTCGCACATGGCGTCGGTGTTGCCTTCGAACAACTCGTTGAGTTCGCCACATGATGGGCACCGGTATTCGCTCATATTTTCAACGATCCCCAACACCTTGATGCCCATGTCACGGGCGTACGTGACGGATTTCTGCACGACATCGGATGCCACTTCAGAAGGCGTCGTCACAACAATTGCACCTGCCAAATCGGGGATGAAACCAGCGATGACCGGGGGCTTGTCGGCCGCGGCGCCGGGAGGCAAGTCGGCCAGCAAGTAATCCAGTTCTCCCCACACGACGTCAGCCAGAAACTCGCGAATCACGTTCATCTCCATCAAGCCCAACCAGACCGGGCTGACATCCATAGGACCCTTCCATCGGACCGGCGATGACGTCCCCAGAAAGAAATCCATGGAAGCCACTTTTATCCCGAGTGGCCCGACCGGCGGAACGGCGCCCTCCGGCGTGATCGCCAACGATCGCCCATGAAGG
>DASTJX010000217.1:0-2974 GCA_035716265.1 Nitrospira sp. | reverse complement strand
TTGACCTTGGGCTCGGCCTCCTTCGCCTTCTGCTCCAATTCTTTCAGCCTCGGTTCGACCGGTTTGCCCTCCATCTCCTTCGGCTTCCCCTCAGGCTCTTTGGGTTTCACAGGCAGGTCGGGTTTGGAGTCCGAGGATGTTTGGGCCACCGACACGTTCCCTCCGCCGCCCAGCGCGAGAGCGCTTCCGAGGGCGATGCAGACCAGCAGTCTCGTAGAAGTCCAACAAGGGATCATAACCTCATATCCTTCATGCGCGACACGGCCTGGCGCGACAGGGCCGACCCGTGTTCAATGGCAGCATCATCTGGAAACGACCCGTATGGTACTCGATTTGCCTGCGCGAGCAAAACTAATAAAGATGAAGGGGACAGGAACGCAGGTGGATCGAACGAGGAGACTGCAAGGGGTGCGGCGGGGCCTCAAGGCGCCCGCGGCACCGCCTTCGCACGCTTATGCCGTGACCGGCTTGAGGAGTGTGAAATCGCGACGGCTGACGTGGACAGTCACCACTGCCGTCAGTAACAGGACTACACCGATTCCAACGAGACTGGCCGCGGGACCGACCTCATCGGCCGCCCATCCAAACCCGGCCATCCCAATCATGGCCGACGCCATCCCGCCGGTGCTGAAGGTCGTGAACACCCGTCCCAGAAGATGTTCCGGTGTCACTTCCTGGAGCATTGCCCAGACGATCGGATAGAAGAGTGAGGTGGTGCCGCCGATAATGATGATCAGCAGCATCGTGCTGGCCATCAGCGGCGTCTGGATCAATCCAAGGCTGCAGACGGCGATCCCTCCGACCGCCAGCGCCTTGGCAATGTTTCCGATGCGATTGCGAAAATCGCCCTGGGGCACCCATGCCAGCCAAAGGGACGCCGTCAACATGCCGATACCCAGTGCGGACCAGATCCAGCCCAGCTCCAACGGCCCAACCTGTAACACTTCCTTCGCGACGACGGGCAACAGAAAGACAAACGCACTGATGGCCAAATTATAGAGAACCGCGGGGACCATGAGCGCAAACACGACTCGATGCTGGACGAATACGAACCGAAAACCCACGGCCAAATCTTTCAGAATCGGATTGGAGAGAGCCTGCAACGCTCCAGCAACTCGGCTGTCTCGCACGGTGATCGGAATAATGCACAGGGCCGAGATGAAAAAGGTCGCGGCGTCGAAATACAGCACATTCTGCGCGCCGATGAGGGCGATGCCGAGGCCGCTCAAGGCTGGACCCAGCAGCACGCCGATATTCGTGGTGCTTTGGATCAGCGCATTGGCGGAGGTCAGCTGTGATCGCTCCACGATTAAGGGGACGGCGGATGACAAGGCTGGACCGAAGATCGTGGAGACGATCGAATTACAGAACACCAGCACATACAGGCGTTCGAGGGTCAGCATGTCGAAGGCGTAGAACAAAGGAATGAGCAAGACCGTCAATGTCCGCAGAAGATCCACTACGATCATGACGGTTTTCTTGGGGAGACGATCAAGGTAAATGCCGATCAGGGGACCGAAGACGAGGGGTGGAATGGTCTGCAGCAGACCGATGACGGTCATTTTCAGCGCGGATCCGGTGAGCTCGTAGACGAACCACAGCAGCGCCACCTTGTTGAGCCCATCCCCGATCTGAGAAACGGCCTGCCCCGCCCAGAGGAACCCAAAATTCCTGGTCCCCAGCAGCCGCCATCCGGGATTGGCGGACTCCGACGTCGTCACACTCTCCTCTGCTCTCTCCATTCCTACGTGTCCCTTTCTGCGATAAGATCGCGCCTAGCTCGCCTTTTCGTAAGCGAGGTGCCGGCCTTTCGGACCGGTAAATGCGCTCCGGTCATTGATCATCTGCTCGTACACCTGCACATAGCTTTGCACCATTCGCTCAACGGTGAACCGCTGATCGAAGACCTCACGGCATCGCCGGCGATCGATCGTGGGAATTGCCTCAACCTGTCGCGTCATCTCATCGAGGCTGTCGCTGACGAGTCCGGTCACCCCATGTTCGATCACTTCCGGAATCGAGCCTCGTCGGTAGGCCAGGACGGGCGTCCCGCAAGCCATCGCCTCGATCAAGACCAACCCAAACGGCTCAGGCCAATCGTATGGACAGACCAACGCATGGGCATTGCCGATAAAGTCATCCTTTTGCCTGTCATTTACCTCGCCGACAAACTCGATCAGAGGGTGGTCCAGCAGCGGCTCGACGACGCGCTCGAAATAAGCGCGGTCCGCCGGATCAACCTTGGCGGCAATCCGCAACGGCATGCCAACCCGCTTCGCCAATTCAATGGCCTGGTCAGGACACTTTTCCGGTGCAATGCGACCGAGGAACGCCAGGTACTTCCCCGGCTCGGAATGTAGCCTGTACATGCCGCTGGGCAACCCATGGTAGACGGTCCGAATCCAATTGGCCCAAGGCAACGGGCGCCGCTGAGCATTGGAGATCGAGACCAGCGGCAAATCGGAAAAATCTCGGAAGACCGGCACCAGTTCAGGCAAGTCCAAGCGACCATGAAGGGTCGTGACCACGGGAACCGGGGAACGACGTGACAGCGAAAAGGCCAGAAAATCGAGATGTGAATGAATCACGTCGAACTGCTCGGCGCTACTGAACACATGTTCCATCATCGAAATAAGGGGCGCTTCACGATTGAAGATGCCGGTATTGAGACGGAGCGCCTGATGGCAGGGGGCCTCGAGCTTTGCCTGGGTGACCGAATCACCGCTGGCAAATAGGGTCACGTCATGTCCCTGGCGAACGAGTTCCTCGGTGATATAGGAAACGATTCGTTCGGTACCGCCATACAGTTTCGGCGGGACACTTTCCCAGAGGGGTGACACTTGCGCGATTTTCATCGGAGCAACTCCTTTTTGGTGACGATAGTCAACGAGCAGGTGAGCATGCGGGCAAGACCCGCCGAGTCAGCTCTATGGTATGTCCTATCCGTTTCCAGCCGAACGAGGCAATCGACATC
>DASTJX010000216.1:0-10260 GCA_035716265.1 Nitrospira sp. | reverse complement strand
CCGGCATTATTTCACCGTCGACGTTCGGGGGGTACCTGCTTGCCGCCGCCGTGGGCCATCCCCATTTCACTGAGTACGTGCAGGATCTCCTCACCGCGGGTGGACGGGTGACGCTCACCGAACGGCAGCCCAAGCCGGAGGAGATCGGGCAGAGCGCTTCAGCGTTGAAGCCGGATATACTGCTGCGCCTGCATCGGCGTGGTGAAGTCTATAACTTCTGGGATCTGCAGGAAGGCCAGAAAATGGAGGCGGGGGACACCCTGCTCATCTTGACCTCGGCCATTGGCACGTCCGCCTCTCGCCAGGACCAGTCCAAGGCCGCTTAAAAAGGCGGCCTAAATAGTAGGGACGGGAGGCATCCTCTGAGTCATGTATGGAAGGGCACTCGGGGAGTCAGCGATTAACTTTTGCGGCTCGTCTTTGCTGAGATCGCCGAGATCAACTGTTCCATCCGAGCGCTCTTGCACGCCGGGCACTTCGTGTTGCCCCGCTCATGTTCGCTTATGCTGAGATTCAGCTCCGATTCCTTGCCACAATCCAGACACTTGTACTCATATGTTGGCATCTGATGTCCCCCTGTTCGCTCACGTTGAGTAAGCCTATTCTACGTTCTGCGGCTAATCCGGGTGACTATCGGTTGCCCCAGTCGAGTACAACGCGCCATCGGCTCGCGAGATCGTAGCCATAGACGCTGCAATACAACGTCGTTATTTTTCTTGACGCCGGGTGTGGTCACAACCTGCGGCATCGAAGAAATGCACAATTGAGCCGAAAGCCGAGCGTTCCGGAGGAAAGGGATCGTTACCTGGTTACAAGATGTATGGACGGGGTCTCACCTGTTGTTTCGACGTCATTCGTTGTATCGCCCAAGCCGTCGCTCGTATTGCGATGGTGACGATAGGCCTTCACAGCCTCTTGGACCACATGCATCAGGAACGCACTTTCGGGTTCGGCAGTAGTACCTACAATGGTGACAGTGAACGACGACATCAAGACCTCCTCGGTTAGAAGCAATGTTTGAGATATTGGCAGGCTCTGGTTCAATGCAATGCGAGACGGGGAGCATGACGCCGTTGGGCGAGCTCGTCCATGCAGCAGTTTGGAAGTTCCGCTTCGTGCCAGCTGAGCGGGACCTCCCATACCTCTTTCTTGATTAGCAAGGGTATCTTTCTCCCGTTGAACGGGGGCTTCGTGGTAACGGACGTTCCGTCGAGACGGACCTCAGGGCGTCACCCGCGGCCCCTGTGGGTCGCCCACTTCCGGCCTCATCTCTGTCATCGATTGACCTGGCCCCGAAAATTCCGCTTCGCGAGGAATCCTGCCCGCCGAGCGGATCTCAATTTCACCCACGAGATCCCGCTGTTCCTGCGAGGCGTTGCTCACCTGTTCCGTCGTCTTGTTGCTGCACTCCCGGACCCAGAAGCACATGGCGACGACAAATATCAGGGCAACTGCCAGACCTTTCTTATCCACGGCCCGTCTCTTGCCCGCTAACGCCCAACTCCGCTGTAGCGATTTATACATGTCTGCGTTCATGTTGGCCCTTGCAGAATTTTCCAGGCCTACCCGGTACCATCGAGCTGCCGAGACACCGCTCCCAGCCGCAAGCACACCATGCACGCGTCTTGAGGGAAACGTGGGCGTAGAAACGACGGAGACGGCGTAGGGGGGAACTACGAAGCCGGATCGGAAGTCGAGATCAACGCATCATTTTGACACGCTAAACGCAAAACGTTCCCGAGTCAAGCGGTAATAAGGCCGCCTCTCAAGTTTCAGGTGTGAAATCCGTGAAGAACGTTTTAATCGTGAAAGAAAGGCCTAGGGGGTAGGAGCTGTTATCCGCGTTGTCTCGGCGTCGGACCATGCTCACGGACATCGCCATCCGCAGGTGCAGATCCAGGCATTCATGGGCAATGTCTTTTGCAGCCACTTCCCGCACGTCGGACAGTGCCGGGTCCAAACGTGTGTTGCAGCGGTCAGTGCCTCACGCGATTGCACGACTGGATGTGCCATCAGATGCCTCACAGGAAAGTCGGGATGGATGTGTTCGCCTAGACTCGATTCTCTGCTTGCGGGACAGATGCGTCTGGTCAAAACTGCTCAGCGTCCTTGTTAGGCTCCGCGGCCGACTACTCTCCAATAGCTCAAGCAGTCCAAGAGGTGTCACCATTTATCTTCAATAAGGAAGGGATGAAAGGTCGCCAACTGTTAGGAGCCAGACATGCACTCGTGAATCTTAGTTCACGTCAGAGTAAAGGAGACGAACGCCCCCCTACGCACTCTCGAGCGCGACAAGTGCCCATGGCGGGTGTTATGGTTTCGTGAGCAGTCTGTGTGTGCAGAAAGGCATGGGCTGTGAGGCGATGGCTCGTTGAGAGCTACGGCCTGAGAACGTCATAGGCCTCTGTACGGGAGAAAGGCATGTCATCAAATTATTCCCATAGCCGTGGCCGGATGCGAATCCACGACACTTCAATCGGAGCGTGGTCTCGCATCGAATCCATCCTGTGCTCGATGATTAAGGTGCGAAAGGGTCGCTCAGTGAATCGGGTGTCTCAGGAAACGATGGATTTTATCAGCGTGTGCGAGGCCCTCCACCAGCGGTTGGCACGCGGTATCCTGACGAGCGAGGAGATTGATTTGATCGAGTTCAGCGCGCTTGAGTTGCTCAACAACGTGAAACCTCTGGATTGACGGATTTTATTATGGTGGGCTCTAAAATCTATATCACGTCAGCCAAGCCGCTGGCCTTACCGGTCGAAGAGCGACTGAGAACCTTCGTCGACGCGCATCCCCCCGCCACTGTTGCCTTTGTGCGATCCCTTGCTGGAGAGCTGGCAGTGATCGAGACGGCCACTCCGCAGCAGGCCGAGCAGGTTGCGGTGGCTCTGGCCTCGAGCAATGTCAGTCCAGAACCGCTTGCCGCGGTTCTGGACAGCACTCCCGAAGGCCGGGACCTTGAGCGTCTCTACATCGAGCTTAAACAGCGAGAGCTCGAAAACCATTGGACCAATCGGCAGTGGTAGCGCCGCCTTTCAATCCGATTGCTCAATGATCCTTTCGAGCCTTCGAGCAAAGGCAACCAACAGCCTTCATCCCCTCACCATTTACCGAGCCGGCGAGAGATCCGGCGTAGAAACCTCCATGACATACCCGGCTTCATCCATCAGGAGGACGACTTCCTGCCCCGGCTTAAGGCGATCCAACTTGCGGAGCGGAGCCCGGAATGGTACCTCGCGTTCTTGACCCGCGTCGGTAATCTTCAGTCGGTTTTCACCGGCTTGTCCGAGATACACCGCCTTCAACTGCGCATGGGCGCCCTTGATGCGGGCTTTGTTATTTTGGGAGGATTCGTGAACCGCGTCCGCGCTGGCCAACTGCGCGTCGACTAATCGGCCTGTTTCATCCGCCATAAACAGCACTTCAGTCCCGACCGGTATCGCCGTCAATTTCCCTTTTGCACGATCCGCCACAAGAAACGTCTTGGTGCCTTGATCCGTTTCAATCACCGCTTTATCCAACCCGACGGTCAGGGGCGTGCTCAATTTTCCGCGGATGACCTGATGATGCGAGGCGTCCTCGGGGTGATGGTAGTCGACGATGGCATTGTGATCGCTCAGTGTGACGACGATCTCGTCGCCGACCTTGAACGTTTGTCCTCTGTCGGTCGCCATCTTCATGGGCACTTTGAGAGATTGAAGGTTGCCGATATCAATCTCCATTTGATCGCCGCGGATATCCTTGATGTGACCGGTGACACGCCGGTGCCCGGGAAGGCGACTGTCCGTCGCTTCGCTCGTCGCCTGTTCTCTGATCGAAGGACCGCGCTGCTCTCGCTGACGGTCAGACCGGTCTTGTGCGGCACCAAATCCGTTCTCGGCCAGAACAGGAGAAACGCTGCCGACCATTAAGAGCGTGCCCAGGGATAGCATCGTTGCCGTTGTTGCATTGTGTGTCTGTTTCATTGGAGTCCCTCCCTTCATGATGTGTTTTCTGCAATGAGTGACGGTCGCCGGCACGGGACGACAGTAGCGGGGTCAGTTGAATCGGGTAGGACTGCGGTGAGATAGGTTGATCTCTTCAGTGTGCTCCTCCTCACCTTGCGTGCGCGACTAGCCAAAGCCCCAGTTTTTTCGATGTTGGGATCATGAGACCAGTCTGATGGAACTACACGAACAGACCGGTGAGCCTCAGAACATCACTTTGGTTCGGTATAATGACGCATGTCGCTCACCACCAAGCTGAAGATTCTCGCCGAAGCTGCCAAATACGATGTGTCCTGCGCCAGTGGCGGATCCCGACGGTCGGGCTCGAAGGAGGGCCTTGGTCATTCGGATGGCAACAGCATCTGCCATAGTTTCACGCCGGACGGCCGCTGCGTCTCCCTTTTGAAAATTTTGCTGACGAACCATTGCATCTACGATTGCGTCTTTTGCGTCAATCGTGTGTCGAGCGATATCGCCCGGGCGGCATTTACTCCGCAGGAGGTGGTTGAGCTCACGCTCGATTTTTACCGGCGGAACTATATTGAGGGTCTGTTTTTGAGTTCAGGTATCTTTCGTTCTCCGGATGACACGATGGAACAGCTTGTGACCGTCGTGCGGACCTTGCGACAAACCCATGGGTTCGCCGGCTACATACACCTCAAGGCCATACCGGGTGCCTCGCCGCGCTTGATCGAGGAGGCCGGGCGCTGGGTCGACCGGCTCAGCGCCAACATTGAACTTCCGACCGAGGCCGACCTGGTGGAGCTGGCCCCGGATAAGCACATGACCGTGATCGAACAGACGATGGAGCAGATCCACGAAGGGGTGCAGGCGGCGACTGAAGAACAATCGCGTCATCGATCAGCGCCAGCGTTCGTGCCGGCCGGCCAATCCACACAAATGGTGATTGGGGCCACGCCCAGCACCGACGCAGTGATCCTTGCTACGGCGGCGCATCTCTATCAGCGCTACCGCTTGAAGCGAGTCTATTATTCGGCCTTTAGTCCCTATCCGCACGCTGATCCGCGCTTGCCGCTTCAGGCCCCGCCGCTCGTGCGTGAGCATCGGCTCTACCAGGCCGACTGGCTGACCCGCTTTTACGGGTTTTCCATGGATGAATTGACGACCGACGATGATCCCAATTTATCTGTCCATCTCGACCCCAAATTGGCTTGGGCCTTGCGCCATCGTGAGCGATTCCCCGTCGATGTGAACCGCGCGCCGCGCGAAACACTCTTGCGGGTCCCCGGATTGGGATATAAAAACGTCGCCAAAATTCTGTCCATTCGCCGTTATCATCGTGTCACTCTCGAGGACCTACGGAGGCTGCATGTCCCGCTGCGGCGGGTGCGGCCGTTTGTGGTGACGCCGGCCTATACCGAGCGGCTGTTGCGGTTGGACCGGGAGGATCTGCCGTCGCTGTTGAGTCAACCGGCTCAATTGGAACTGTTCTCTGCCTCGCTCGAGGCGACCTCTGGACAGCTCTGACCATGCTCGAGGTGCGATTTCATCCCACGCCTGAGTTGTGGCTCTCGGCGGCGAGCGAACAATTGGCCGACCGACGCCACCCGACCGATCTCGTCTGGACGGAGGCCACGGCTGAACAATCTTGCTTACCGGGCCTCTTTGACGACAGCCAGCATCGAGCCCTGCCGAACGGTGTGGCACCCGGCTCGGCCCGCGCTCGATCGATTTCCCCTGAGTTCCGCCGTCTGCTGAAGTTTGTCGCCTACCATCGCGACCAATCGAAGTGGAGCCTCCTCTATTCGGTGTTGTGGCGCCTGACCTCGACTGATCCCCACCTGTTGGCCGTCGAAGTAGACGCTGACGTGTCCCGCCTGCTGAGCATGCAACGGCAGGTGCAACGTGATGTCTATCACATGAAGGCCTTCGTACGGTTTCGTCGAGTCACGGATGGGCCGGCGGACCATTACATTGCCTGGCATCAGCCGGACCATCCCGTTCTGCCACTCGCTGCCCACTTTTTTGTGGAGCGGTTTGCCTCACTCCGCTGGTCGATCCTGACCCCTGACGCCTCGAGCCATTGGGACGGTCAGACCTTGCACTTCGGACCCGGCGTGACGCAGCGCGAGGCACCGGCAGATGATGCGCTCGAAGCGATTTGGCGGGAGTATTATTCGGCAACGTTCAACGCGGCGCGCATCAATCCAGCAGCAATGCAGGCACAGTTGCCAGGGCGATTTTGGAAGGGACTACCGGAATCTCGCTTGATCAGACCCTTGTCCCATGGAGTGAGGGCAAGGGTGGGGCAGATCATCGAGACGCGTCAACACATGGCGGCGTTGCCCATGGCGCGCACTCTCCCGGAGCTGGCGCAAGCCGCGGCTACTTGTGCGGGCTGCGATCTGCACATGGACGCGACCCAAACCGTCTTTGGCCGCGGCCCATCTGACGCGCGCATTATGCTGGTCGGAGAACAGCCGGGCGATTACGAGGATACGGTCGGAGAACCATTCGTCGGCCCGGCCGGTGAGGTGTTAAATCAGGCCTTGGAACAGGCGGCACTTGATCGTTCACAGCTGTATGTCACGAATGCCGTGAAGCATTTTCGGTTCGTGCTGGAAGGTCGGCGAAGGCGGCATCAGGCACCGAGGCCATCTCATATTGTCGCATGCCGTCCATGGCTCGAGGCCGAACTCAACGCCGTGCGACCCGAAATCGTCGTCTGCCTTGGCCGCACCGCCGCGCAATCGCTCATCGGCCGCCAGGTGTCGATGCAGCAGCAGCGAGGCCGGTTGTTCAGCAGCCCGTTTGCGTCACGCATCTTGCTGACCTACCATCCGTCCAGCATTCTCCGCGCACAGGATCAAGGGACACGGGATCGACTGTTCGGCCAGCTGGTTGAAGACCTAAAGAAAGCCGTGGCTTGATGGAGCCCTGGCGCGAGGCGACCTCTGGAATCTCAAATTTGAGATTCATGGCGAAAAGGAAAAGCATCGCGAACCGTCTTGTTTCTTTTCCCCGCTAAGGGTAGATTGGGCACACATTTTACCGGAGGTGCTTACATGCTCAGGAATGCAATGTGGATTACCCTCTTCGGACTCATGGTTGGTGGTTGTGCAAGCGACAGCACGATGGAATCCCATGACAGCTCGCCGGGGGCCGGCGGAGCGGCCACGACCTCGAGCCCGACGACGTCGAGCCCCACGATGTCCAGCCCGACGACGTCTAGCCCGACGATGTCCAGCACGCCGCCCGCCGAATCCAATACCATGAACCAGTCGAAGTCGGCGTCCAGCAGGGCCCGTATCTCGGCAGGAGTTGAAGAAGAGACGTTGGACACCTGTCTGGCTCATATCCCTAAGGATGCAACGGTAGGCCAGAGGATGTTGGCGGAGCAAACTTGCCGCCGAGATTTTAGTCGCCCTTAGAGGGGTCTCCAGATCAGTCTTCGAGGAGTGCCCGTTTCTCGTTTTTCTTCGATGAGACGGGCGTTGGTGTTCCTGTGACTTGCGGGAGGTGGATGACGCTGTGGCCTCTCGGCGTCATTTTCACCCACCCAACCCTACGCAGTTCTTTTTTACCCGCCCGGCCCCCGATTGCCTTGCAATCGATTACCCGCAACGTGCGCTTTACCCCAGCTCACCCGCCACAAACCCTGCGTTAGTTCTTTTTCATCCACCCGACCCCCGATTGTTTTGCAATCGATCCCCCGCAACGCGTCCTTTTCCGCAACGAGCACCGCCTATAATGGTCCCTCCAGGCCCGCTCGTTTCCCTTTCATTCTTAAGCGGGTGGTCTCGATGAATCGTTCGCCCGCAGCGGGGTCCCTACACCGGGCGGGGTGCGAGGACGAACGATCATCGAGGACAGGACCCGCGTCCCACCCTTCCAAGCTCGCTCGTTTGTCATTCCCCTAGCAGAATATGGTCGCCTTCGCGGAGGGGGGAGACGGTGTCCTATCTGCGACTTGCTGCAGGCTCGGGCACCACACTTGTTGATCAGATGCGACCAGCCCTTGGCTGGCAATGCCGATGTTCGCTGTTCCGTTCTCGCAAAAAGAATGGAACGAGTTTCGGCGTTGAGCAGATGAGAGACGTAGTGTGGTCGAGCCGAAGCTCGGAGCAGCAAGATACCGTCTCCGATATACAATCACCTGTCGTGCACTATTCACCACGCCATACTTCTTCTTTTCATTTTCATCCGGTTCGCGTACTGTAGCCCCGCTCGAACCCCTCTCATGCTGCCAACAGATCATCCTCACACTCATCAGGCGCTACGGCCTCGCTGGTTCGTGCGGCAAGACGTCGACGGCTTGCTCGGCTTGGCGCTCGACAACCTTATTCAGATTCTCCTGATCGTTGGACTGTGCCGCGGCCTGCTGGGTTATCCATCCGAGCTGGTCTACGGGCGCATCCTCCCGGCCGTCGCCCTCAGCCTGATCGTCGGCAATGTGTACTACAGTTGGCTGGCCTATCGTTTAGGCGTCAAAGAAGGACGCGACGATCGTACTGCCTTGCCCTACGGCATCAACACGGTCAGCCTCTTCGCGCATGTCTTTCTTGTGATGCTGCCGGTGAAATTGATCGCGATCGACCGGGGGGCCACCATGGATGAGGCGATCACATTGTCTTGGCAGGCCGGCTTGGTCGCCTGTCTGGGATCGGGCGTGATCGAGCTGATCGGCAGCGTGCTCGCCGATCCGCTTCGCCGGTGGCTGCCGCGCGCCGCGCTCCTTTCGACGCTCGCCGGCATCGGATTGACCTTCATTGCACTCGGCTTTCTGTTTCGCACCTATGAATATCCGGTCGTGGCGCTCGTGCCCCTCGGCATCATCTTATTGACGTATTTCGGTCAAGTCCGATTTCCGATCCCGGGCGGCCTGCTCGCGGTGCTCGTCGGCACCGCGCTTGCCTGGATGACAGGATTAGTCCGTCCGGATGCAGCCGCGTTCTCGCAGGCGCTCGAGCCGCTCGGATGGCACCCACCGGGTGTATTCATGGAAGCGCTCTGGAAATCGCGCGAGATCTTGCTCACGCAACTCAGCGTCATCCTGCCGATGGGCCTGTTTAATCTCGTGGGGAGTCTTCAGAACTTGGAAAGCGCTGAGGCGGCCGGGGATGTGTACCCAACGGCTCCCTGCCTGGCGGCCAATGGGGTCGGGTCCATCGTGGCGGCGGTCTGCGGCTCCTGTTTTCCGACCACCATCTATATTGGCCATCCGGGATGGAAAGCGATGGGCGCCCGCATCGGCTATTCGTGGCTCAACGGGGTGGTGATGGCGCTTCTCTGTGTGACCGGCGCGGCGGCGGTCGTCGCCGCGATCATTCCGATCGAAGCCGGCATGGCCATCGTCCTGTGGATCGGCATCATCATCGGGGCACAAAGCTTCCAGGCCACGCCGGCGAAACATGCGCCGGCCGTGATCATGGGACTCTTGCCTGGCATCGCCGGTTGGGGCGCGCAGTTGATCAAGACCAGTCTCCGGGCTGCGGGGTTGGCCACCGCCGATCATCCCTTCAGTCCGGACCTCCTGCCGATTTTCGCGCGGGCGGACATCTATCTCGGCGGCGCCTTCGCGCTTGAACAGGGCCAGATTCTCTCCGCCATGCTGCTCGCCGCCATGACGGTGTTCATCATCGAGCGGCAATTTGTGTGGGCCGGCGCCTGCATGCTTGTAGCCACGGCCTTCTCGTGGGTGGGTCTCATGCACAGCTATCGCTGGATGCAGTCGGATACCGTCCTGCAACCAGGCTGGGGAAGCGGTAGCCCCTGGGCCACCGGATATTTTCTCTTGGCGCTGCTCTTCTATTGGGCAGCTTGGAAGGAGAGGCGTAAGGGCTGTTGATCGCCTATGCTTGCGCAGAAACGGTCACGAGAAGATGAGCGAGATCGGCATGAGACGGAACGCAATAGACGGGGAGTGTGGCTTGAGGGCCTACTGTCGAGGTGGGAAATTCTCGAACATCTTCGTTGCGCCTTTCCGGATCTCCTCGGAAGTCTTCGCGGGGTCATCCCCAACAAGATCAGTTCCGACGCCATGCCACACATTGCGTTGTTTCGTCGTGTCGTACATATCCACGACAATCGTGCCCACTCTGACTCTCATCGGTGCATCGGCAGCCGACGCATGTATGGGCGCCCCATAGGCTGGCCCAGAGCCGGAACTGTACGAAGATTCGTTATTGTCGACTTCTTCGTGTGTCGCGGCGTGATAAGAGACGACTAGATCAGGATCGCCGTTCGTCTTCTTGAATCCCTTTCGATCGAGTTGCTCGTCAATGGCCTCAACAATCTGGCGATCCAACTCCGG